>CAYVSR010000007.1:0-12928 GCA_964453125.1 uncultured Phycisphaeraceae bacterium
CGTCCTTGGGGATGGCGCCGGCCTGCGGAAGGACCGCACGCGTCTGACCCCCTTCGCCGGGCGCGTCGTGGCGACGGTTGTCTCTGGCGCCGGCGTCGTCGCGGCCATCCCGCTGATCGGCGTGGTGCACGCCGCCGGACGGCGCGCCGTCGAGATCAGCCAGCCCAACGGCGCGGCAGTGAACGAGCCGGCGCCACTCGAAACGCCGTCCGCCACCGCCAAGCCCGTGGCGGCGCTCGCGCGCTGATAGCGCGAGGCTTGCCGGGAGCGCTCACCTTGACTTGCGTGATGTTTCGCGGGGCGCCGGCGCCGAGCCGCTCGGCTTGCCCGGCGAATCCTGCGGCTTCCGCGTCGGTAGCCACTGGAATACCGCCCCGACAGCGGTCACGCCGAGCCAGATCAGCAGCCAGGAGATCGCCCGATCGGGCAAGCGGCTCTCGAACGATGCCCCGGTGAGGTGCACGACCGCCGCCCCCGCCGAGAGCCATAGCGCGCCGCCGAAGCCCGCAGTGACGCCCGACGCCGCGAAGCGCGGAGCCACGAGCCCGATGCCGAAGCCGAGCGCCGCGGCGCCGATCGAGGCGAGGAACAGGACGGACTTGTGGGAGATGGGCACCTGCTCCCATTGCGCCGACGCTTCCGAGAACAGTTGTTCGGCGAAGTCGGCGGCCTGGGAAAGAATCGCGGTGGCGCCGTCGGGCTCGGCTTCGCCCGAAGGCTCGGCGAGGGGCTCCGACGCGAGGGAGCGGTGCAGCGAACGCTCCAGCAACGCCCGGCCGGATTCCGCCGATCGCTCGACCACCGGCGTGTGCATATTGCGCGCGACGGCGATGAGGGTCGGCGCCGCCACACCCAGCATCACCGCCAGCGCCGCCGCCATCGAGACGCGGTACATCAGCGAGCCGAGAACGAACCCAAGCACAGCGCCGGCCCCGAGCCCGATCCAAGGCGAGACGCCGGGTGAGATCTGCGGCGTGAGGGCGTATCCGGCCACCGCTCCACCAACCACAAAGGCCAGCGTCGTGGCGCCCTTCATGAACCGCCCGCCGAAGAGCCACAGCATCAGGCCGAAGCCAGTGGCGACCGCGGCGAGCGCCAGCGGGCCCCACGAGAGTTCGGTGAGCCCCCCGACCGCTTCTGCGGCTCTGGAGAGGGCTTCGGGCTGCTGGAGAAGCGTCGTCAAGATCGGCTCGGGGCGGTCTGCCGGGAGCGGTTATCGCCCAAACGTCGCGCCGGACTATAGATCGGAGTCCGGCCCGGTCGATTCCGTAGCGCCGGCTCGAACCGCCGCGATGCGAGGACCATGACTGACCACACGACGCCACAGGATCGATCAGGGGCCGGGCCCACGCCTGCGGGCGGCGACGCGCTGGCGCCCCTTCGGGCCAGGATCGACGAGATCGACCGCCGGCTGGTGGCGCTGCTGAACGAGCGGGCGAAGGTGGTGGTGGAGGTCGGCAAGGTCAAGCGCGACACGGGATCGCCCATCTACGCCCCCCACCGGGAGGCAGCGGTGCTGGAACGGGCTTTGAAGGCGAACGCGGGCCCGCTGCCGGGGCGCACGATCGAGGCCGTCTTCCGCGAACTCATGAGCGGCTCGTTCGCCCTCGAGCGCCCGCTGCGGATCGGGTTCCTGGGGCCGGCGGGGTCGTTCAGCCACGAGGCGGCGGTTCGCCACTTCGGCTCGTCCGTGAGCCTCGAGGACCTCCGCGAGATCGCCGGCGTGTTCCACGAGGTGCGCCGCGGGCACGTGGACTACGGCCTCGCCCCGATCGAGAACTCGACGATGGGCGGCATCGTCGAGACGCTCGACGCGTTCGTCGAGTCCCGTGCCGAGGTCGTCGTCTACGCCGAGGCGTTGCTGAACGTGCACCACGCGCTGCTGGCGGCGTGCGAGCCGGCTGGCATCCGGCGGGTGCACAGCAAGCCGGAGATCTTCGCCCAGTGCCGCAAGTGGCTGGCCACGCAGCTGCCCGAGGCGGAACTCGTGCCCGCGCCCAGCAGCAGCCGCGCGGCGATCACCGCCCGCGAGGAGATCGAGGCCGCGTTGGCCAGGGGCGACCGCCCGGCGAGCGCCGCGATCGCGTCCGTGCTGGCGGGCCAGCTGGCGGGGCTGGACGCGGTGTTCGAGAAGATCGAGGACAACCCGAACAACATCACGCGGTTCTTCGTCATCAGCCGCGAGCGGGCGCTGCCCACGGGAGACGACAAGACGTCGGTCATGTTCCGGACGGCGGACACGCCCGGGGCGCTGGTCGAGGTGCTCTCCGCGTTCCAGCGCGCCGGGGTGAACCTGACGCACATCGATAAGCGACCCAGCGGGCGCGACAACTGGGCGTACACCTTCTTCGTGGACGCGCAGGGCCACCGCGACGACGTGCGTGTGGCGTCGGCCGTTGAGGATGCGCGCAAGCACTGCCTCGAGCTGATCGTGCTGGGGAGCTACCCGCGCGCGACGCGGATCTTGTGAGTCACGAGCCTCAGCCGCGACGGTCGAGCTTGATCTCGCCCATCTGCTGCTCGTACTGACCGATCAACTGCTGCAGCGACGTCGCCAGACGTTTGGCGCCGACCCAGTTCATCACCACGCGCGACGAGACCGCGAAGGCCATCACGGGCTTGCCGTCGGGCGAGGGCATCGGCAGGTTGAGACCGAAGTCGAGCACCACCTCGTCGGGCGTCGTCGAGGTGCGGATCGTGTTGGCGTAGGTCGTCGTCATCCGCGACTCGTCGATGCGGAGCTGGACCTGCTGCTGGGGGGCGGGCTTGTCGGTCATGGGTCGTGGGTCTCGTGGGCGCCGTCGGGCGGGGTGTTCGGGTCGGGCCAGGCCTGAACGGCGGCGAGGCCGAGGGGCGGAGATTGTCGGCGGGATGCCCCCGCGCCGCAAGCGGCCGCGTGGCAGGGCGTGGCGGGGGTTTTCCCGGCCGGCGCCGGGCGGTAGCGTGGCCCGCGCATGGCCCTCCCAACGATCGGCGTGTGCTCGTGGTCGCTGCTTCCGGAGAGCCCGGTGGCGCTGGCGGCGGCCGTCCGCGCCTGCGGGCTCGGGGCGGTGCAACTGACGCTCGACCCGATCCGACGCGGCGAGTGGGGCCTTTCGGCGACCCGCGAGGCGCTCGCACGCGAGGGCGTGCGCATCGAGTCGGGCATGATGGCGCCGCTTGGCGAAGACTATTCAACCCTCGAGAGCATCCGGCGAACCGGCGGGCTGGCGCCGGACTGCACGTGGGAGGGCAACCTCCGCGCGGCGGGCGAGAACGCGAAGATCGCGCAGGAGCTGGGCGTGCGACTGGTGACGCTGCACGCCGGCGAGATCCCCCACGGCGCGGGCGACGCGCGTCGGGCGGTGATGCTCGGGCGCATCCGACGCATCGCTCAGGCGTTCGGAGCGCGCAACGTGCGCATCGCCCTCGAGACGGGGCGCGAGGGCGCCGCCACGCTCGCCGGGGCGCTCGACGAGATCGATGACCTCGGCGTCGGCGTGAACTTCGACCCCGCGAACGTCATCCTCTACGGCGCCGGGGACCCGCACGAGGCGTTCGCGCGCGTGGCCGCGCGGGTCGTGCAGGTCCACGTGAAGGACGCGACGGCGCCCAGCCGCCGCGGAGAATGGGGCGTGGAGCGCGTCGTCGGCGAGGGCGAGGTGCGCTGGCCGGAGTTCCTTGGCGCGGTGCGCCGGCTGGCGCCCGGGGCGGCGCTGATCATCGAACGCGAGACCGGCGATCGGCGTGTTGAGGACGTTCGAACCGCGCGCGCCGTCGTCGAGCGGGCCCTCTCGACCGAAGGGGACGCGCGGTGAGCGCAAACGGGCCGATCGGCGTCGGCGTGGTCGGGCTCGGGCTCATGGGGCGGACGCACGTGCGCGCGTACGAAGCGGCCGCGGCGGCGGGGTTCGCCTGCCGCGTCGTGGCGCTGTGCGACGCGGACCCGGCGCGGGCCGCGGAAGTGGCTGCGATGGTCGCCGGCGGCGCCGGTGTCCGCGTGCATGCGGACGCCGACGCTCTGCTGGCCGACCAGACCGTCGAACTGGTGTCGGTCTGCACCCACACCGAGACGCACGCGCCGCTCGCCCTCGCGGCGCTGCGCGCGGGCAAGCACGCGCTGGTCGAGAAGCCGCTCGGGCTTCGCGCGTCGGACGCTCGGCCCGTTGCGGCCGAGGCGGCGGGCGCCGCAACGATCTGCATGCCCGCGATGTGCGTGCGCTACTGGCCCGGGTGGGACTGGCTCGGCGCCCGGGTGCGCGACGGGTCGCTCGGCGCGGTGCGCAGCGCGGTCTTCCAGCGCCTGGGCGCGCGCCCGGCCTGGGGGGGCGGGTTCTACGACGACGACGCGCGCAGCGGCGGGGCGTTGATCGACTTCCACATCCACGACGCGGATTTCGTGCACTCCGTGTTCGGCCGGCCCGCGGCGGTCTCGTGCGCCGGGTCGCCCGAGCACGTCACGACGCAGTACCGCTTCGAGCACGGCCCCGCGCACGTCACGGCGGAAGCGGGCTGGACGCTCGCCCCGGGCGCGCCGTTCCGCATGCGATACCTCGTCTCGTTCGAACGGGCCACGGCGGAGTTCGAGATCGGGCGCAACCCCGCGCTGCGCGTCTACGCCGAAGCGGGCGCCCCCGCGCAGGCGATCGCCCTTCTCCCCACCACGGGCTACGACGAGCAGGCCCGGACGCTGCTGCGCGAGATCTTGCGACGCGCCGGGCGGGATGCCCCGGCGCCCCCACCCGATGCCCCACGCGCGCTCCCAACGATGGCCGAGGCGCTCGACGTCGCGGCGATGCTCGACGCGGAGCGTCGGAGCCTCGAACACGCCGAGGTCGTGCGCCTGTAGCGCCCGTTTCGCCCGCGCCTCAGTCCAGTCGGCGCACGCGGATGTTCCTGAACCATACCTCGTCGCCGTGGTCCTGCAGGGCGATGTGGCCGGAGGCCCGGGTGTTGAAGTCCTTGTAATCCTTCCACTTGCTCTTGGCGAACGCGGTCTTGTACGCGTCAGACGTCATGTCCGCGTCCACAACGCGGACGCCATTGAGCCAGTGCTCGACGCGGGGCCCCTTCGCCACGATGCGGGCCTCGTTCCATTCGCCCGCGGGCTTGACGGCGTTCGAGGCGGGCGCGAAGAGGTCGTACATGGCGCCGGCGCGATGCAGGGGCGACGCGTCGGGGTGGCCCCCGTCGTCGAGGATCTGCATCTCGGGGCCGGTCTCCCACGGAGCGCCATGTGCCTCGTCGCAGCGGTAGATCACGCCGCTGTTGCCCTTGGCGCCGATGCGCCACTCGCAGATGAACTCGAAGTCCTTGAACTGCTCCTTCGTGACGATGTCGCCCGCCGTGGCGCCGGGGAGACGGCGCAGGGTCCCGTCCCGGACGCCCCAGCCCTGGGCCGGCATCGCGCCGCCCTTGTACGCCCGAAAGGCGTCGGCGCTGGAGCCGTCGAAGAGTGTGATCCACGGGCCGGGAGCCTTGGCGGTCGCGCCCGAGGAAGCGTCGGCCGCGGGTGGCGCGCCGATCGCGGAGAGCGTTCCGACCGTGAGCGCCAGCGCCGCGAGGGCGCCGATCGTGAACGCACGGCGTCGGTTGCGGATGTTGCTCATGCGGTTGCTCCTGCGGCGTGCTCGTTCCCGATCCGGTTGAGAAGTTCGTGCGTGCGACGGACGCCCTCGGGCTCGGGCAGACGCCCGCCCTCGTACTCAATTCCAACGTGGCCGTGGTATCCGGCGCCGAGCACGATGGCCAGCATGCGTCGGTAGTCGATCTTTGTCTCTTCGCCGGTGGCGTCGTCGAAGTCGTGCGATTTCGCGCTGACGGCGCGGGCGAAGGGCGCCATGTCGCGCACACCTTCGTACGCGTCGTATTCCTTCGGGTCGAAGTTGCCGAAGTCCGGCAGCGTCCCGAAGCAGGCATGGCCAACTCGCGAGACGAGCCCGACGACCCAGGCGCCGTTGGAGGAAAGCCCCCAGTGGTTCTCGAGGATGACGCTCAGCCCCATCGGGTCGGCGAGTTCGCAGAGCCGGTGGAGCCCATCGGCCGCGAGGCGCTGCTGCTCGGCCCAGCCGCCCTTGCTCTCCGCGTTGACGCGGATGGAGTGGCAGCCGAGGGCGAGCCCGGCGTCGAGCCACTTGCGATGATTCTCGACCGCGTTGGCGCGCTTGGCGTCGTCCGGGTCGCCCAGGGCGCCTTCCCCATCGACCATGATGAGGAGCGAGCGCACGCCGAGGTCGTCGCAGCGCCGGCGGAGTTCGGCGGTGTAGGCGGGCTCGGCGCCCCGCTTGAAAAGCGTGCTGACATATTCGACGGCGTCAATAGCGTGGTTCTTGCTCGTCACGCGCGGGAACTCGAGGTGATCGAGCGAGCCGGACTGCACCGCGCGGTGGTAGGACCACTCGGCCAGCGAAATCTTGAACGGCGACAACGGCGCCGCGGCTCGCGCGCCCGGCGCGATGTCCCTCCGAGGGGCGCAGACGCACCCGGGCAGCGCCGCGCACGCCGATGCGCCAAGCGAGGCGCCCAGCGCGATCAGCGCTTCACGCCTCGACCACGCGGGCACGGGCGGACTGACGAGAGCCGGCGTGCTCATCGTGCCACCGTCCGGGACTTCCCCGGCCTCCAGAGGTCTGCGAGAAGCAGGAGAATCAGCAGCAGCGTGCCGGCGTTGTAGAGCACGCCGGCGCCCGCGATGACCGGGACAAAGGCGTCGCTGTGGCGGGCCAGCCACCATGAGGCGAGGTCGGTGAAGAGCGACAGCCCTGCAAGGCCGACCAGCGATCCGGTCAGCGAGCGGGGCAGCGAGGACGCCGCCGCGAGCAGCGCCAGCACGAGACTCAGGGCGCCCATGCTCAGCGCGTGCGCATGCGAAGACGCGGCGATCACTTTCACCGGATTCGGGTTGATGTTCCGCGCGAACGCGACCTTCTTCACGTCGTCCCACGTCTCGAGCGGCAGGGCCCGGGCTCGGGCGTCCGCGCTCGCCGCGCCTCTCGCGTGGCACGAGAGGCACGACGCGGCGATCCCTTCCGCGGGCGCCGCGGGCCCGAGATCGAGGCTGTCGTACGCCTCGGAGATGTTGGGCCCGCTCAGCCACCGGAGCAGCGCCGCGCGGGTGTCAGACTCCAGCCCTTCCGGGTGCCCGCGCTCGAGCGCGCCCACCAGCAGCGAGGGCGCCCGGATCCCCCGGTACGCCGCCCGGATGTCGTCGAGCGTGAGGCCGGGGCGCTCGTCGCGGTTCTCATAATGCCAGTACAGATGCGCTGCCGAAGCGCCCAGCCCGATGAGCAGCGACAGCAGCATGCCGGTCACCCCCAGCCGCGCGCCGGCGCCCAGTTCGCGAAGCCTGAACATCATGCCTTACGCCCCGCCAATCTTGAGCGACGCGGGGTCGATCGTGACCGCCTCGTTCTTCGCGACGGCCCGCGCCGCATGAATAGCGACGATCGTCGCCCGGGCGCCGGTCGCGCCGTCGCACGCCGCGGGCTTGCCCTCCGTCACGCTGCGCACGAAGTCCGCGAGGGCGTAGTAGAGCGGCGGGTTGGGCAGACCGACGCCCTCCTTGAGCTTGCCCTGCGAGGCGAGCTTGGTCGCGTCCGCGATGAGCGTGATGCCCTCCTCGTTGTGGAACTGCTGGCGGTTCGCGTAGACCTCCCAGCCCTGCGTGGGGGCGTCGGCCTCTTTGAACATCCAGCCGTGCGACCACGCGAGTTTCACCGCGGCGTTGGAGCCGCGGAGGACCTCGTGGCGGCCGCCGAGTGAATTGGCCAGCGAGGCGCTGTGCTGCACGGACATGCCGTTCGAGAACCGGAAGAGGCAGTCGCTCGTGTCGGCGATCGTGCGCCCATCGCTGTGCAGGCGGATGGCGCCCGCGCCAACGACGCTGGTGGGAAAGGCGTCGGTGTACCAGTTGATCACGTCGAGCTGCTGGGCGCCCATCTCGCCGACCAGTCCGAGCGAGACCTCCGGGTCGAGGCGCCAGTTGACCGCCTTGTCTTTCGAGGCGTCGGACGACGGGAACCGCCAGGACGTCTTCTGGAACGACTGGGCGTACGCGGAGACCGGCTCGCGCACCGCGTCGGACCGGAAGAACGACCGGGCGAGCTTGTACACCGGGTTCGATCGCCCCTCGAAGCCGCAGGCGAACACCAGCGGGGCGGCCTTGGCGGCGCCGTCGGCGATCGCACGGCAGTCCTCGATCGTGTGCGCGATCGGCGCCTCGCAATAGACATTTCGCCCTGCCTGCAGCGCGTCGAGCGCGATCTGCCGGTGCAGGTGCGTCGGCGTGGCGACGATCACGCCCTTCACATCCTTCATCTTCTCCAGCATGGCGCGGTGGTCGGCGAAACCCTCGGCGCCCGCGGCGCGCCGAACGCCCGCCGCCAGCCGAGATTCGTCCGGGTCGCACACCGCGGCGACCTTTATCCCCTCGATCTTCTGGAGTTCCGCAAGGATCGCCCGCCCCTGCCGGCCGACGCCGACAAGCGCCAGGCTGAGCCCGTTGGCGCCCGCGCCCGGCGCCGCGAGCGCTTCGACGCTCGGCAGGATCGCTGCGACGGAGAGCGCGCCGGCCGCATGAATGAGAAAGTCGCGTCGGTTGGTTTGGGTCATGCGGCCTCGTGCGCAGGGCGCGCGGTGTTGTTGGCGTCCCGCTCGACCACGCCGAGCGGATCCGTGACTCGCCACTCGCCCCGCGACTCGATGAGCGAAGCGAGCCCCGATGGCGCGGCGGCGGGGTGAGCCGTGATGACGACGAGCGCCGTGGACCAGGCGTCCGCCTCGGCGCAGGAGCCGCAGACCGCGCCGGCGGTGTCCACGCCAGCCGCGGGCGCTGCCGCCCGCGGGTCCATGATGTGGCCGGCCGCCACGCCGCCGAGCGCCACGCTCCGCCCGCGCGGAGCGGACACGCCCAACGCCGCGTCGCGGAGCGCGACAACCGCGTCGCCGCGCGAGCCGCGAATGGCGATGCGCCAGGCCGTTTCACCGGGCGGGGCGCCGATGGCGAGGGCGCTGCTCGTGCCCGCGTGCAGGAAGGCGGCGCCTATGGCGTGATCGCGGAGGATCGCGCCGGCGCGGTCGAGGGCGAACCCCTTGGCCACGGCGCCGAGATCGAGCGAGACAGGTCCGTCGAACGCGATGGCGCGCCGGTCGTGTTCGAGGCGCACCGCCTGAAACCCGACGCGGGCATGCGTCACGGGCGGCGCGCCGCCGACCCCCCACCGCTCCATGAGCGGGGCGACGGTGGGATCGAACGTGCCGCCGGACGCACGCCACACCCGTTCGCACAGCGAGAACAGCGCGAACACCTCGTCATCGAGCGGGACTGGGCGCGACGCTGCGGTGCGGTTGATGTGCGAGAGCAGGCTCGACGGCTCGAATCGCGAGAGCCGCTCGTGCCACAGGGCGATCTCGTCGAGCGCGGCCTCGCCGACGGCGCGGAGGCCCGGCCCGTCCTCGCCCACGAGGACAAGCTCGAATCGCGTGGCCATCGCATGGGTCGCCAGGCGGAGGGGCATGGTGGCGTGGGCGCGGCGCGCGGCCGCTCAGACGCGCCGGGCGCGGAGGGTCTTGGGGTCGAACGCGTACGCCCCGCCGTCCCACATCGAGCGGGTGGCGAGGTCGACGATGACCATGACCTTCGCGCCCTGTTCGACGTCGCTGTCGGGCTGCTCGCGCGTACGGACGCACTTGAGCCACTTGAGGCGGTGCAGGTCCTGGTCATTGCCGATGTCGGGGCAGTCGATGGTCTTCTCGTCCGCGTCCTCGGCGAAGATGCGCTCGGGCCGGATGACGCAGTTGCGCCCGCCGAGGTAGATGTTGCCCTGGTGACCGCGGATCAGCGTCTCGAGGCCGACCTCGTTGCACGTGGAGCCGGAGACGATCATGGTGTGCCCGGACTCGAACTCGATGTTCAGGTTGACCTGATCGTGGTTCTCCATCGCGGTGTCGACGTAGTGGCCGCCGGATGCCACGACGCGCGTCGGCCAGCCCGGCTTGAGCGCCACGAGCATCGGCGTCACCACGTGCACCAGCAGGTCACCGACGATGCCGGTCGAGAAATCCTTGTAGCGGCGCCAGCGCGCGAACGCCAGCGGGTCCCACTCGCGCTTGGGCATGTGGCCGAGCCACGCCTCCCAGTCAACGTTCACGCCCGGCTTCCAGAGCGGGTCGATCTCGTAATACTGCCACTCCCCTTCCTTCGAGTTGCGGCAGTACGACGTCTGGCTCGACACGGCCTTGCCGATGGCGCCCGCCTCCAGCGCCTTGCGCGCCTCGTGGAAGCGAGGCAGGTTGGTCATCTGCGTGCCGACCTGCAGCCGGAGGTCCGGATTCGCCAGCACGACCTCGCGCAGGCGCAGCGCCTCCTCGAGGCGCAGGGTCATCGGCTTTTCGAGATACACGTCCTTGCCGGCGAGCAGCGCGTCGATCGCGATCGACGCGTGCTGGTGCTCGGGCGTGGCGATGAGCACGCCATGGAGGTCCGTGCGCGCCAGCAGCGTGCGGTAGTCGCCGTACGTCTCGACGGCGACATCTGGCTGCAGCGCCTTGGTCTTCGAGAGCGCCGTCTCGAGGCGCGGCTGGCAGACGTCGCACAGGGCGACGATTTGGACCTTCTCCTTACCGTCCTTGTGCAGCGTGAGGAAGGCCTCGCAGTGGCCCGTCCCCATGCCGCCGGTCCCGATGATGCCCATGCGCACGGGCTCGCCGTCCTTGACGGGCAGGCGTGGCGCAGCCTTGGGCACCGCGGAGCCGAGCGCCCCGCCCGCGCCGGTGGCCTCGCGCGCCGAGGCCATCGAGGCGAGCGCGCCCCCGCCGCCGGCCGCCGTCGCGGCGACGCCGAGGAAGTCGCGCCGAGTGTGCTGGGAGAGAGCGTCGATGGGCGTCTTGTCGGTCACGGGGGTCTCCTTGGGAGCGTGCATCATCGCCTGAGAATCGGGCCGCGCCTACTGGGGTTCGCCGGACGAATCAAGCCCGGCGGTCGCCAGGCGACGCCCGCCGATCGCGCCCGGGCGGAACGCCGCGGCCACCAGGACCGCCGCGCCGAGGCCGATGGCGGCCTGGGCCCACCAGAGCGGGGACCAGCGGAAGGGGCCTGCGGCCTCGAAGCCCCGAGCGAGTTGCTCGAGCCAGTCGTTGTAGACCGCCGCCAGCACCGGGCCAACACCGAGGATGATGATCCCGAAGACGGTCTGCGCGGAATGGCGGATGTCCGACGGCGCGACCCGATCGACGTAGATGTACGCCCCGGCGAAGAAGCAGCCGTAGCACAGCCCGTGCAGCGCCATCGCCGCGCCGACCATCGGGCGGGTCTCGGGCGTAGCGGCCGCGAAGATCGCGAACCGCGCGGCGTACGCGATGCAGCCGAGCGCCAAGGTCCATCGATAGCCAAGCCGGACCAGCAAGAAGCCGAGGAGCGCGAGGACGAGGATCTCCGAGAACTGCCCGATCGACATCACCGGACCGATGTGCGCCTTCGAGAACCCGATCGATTCAAGGAACGGGCCCGTTCGGATGAAGAACACCTGGTGGATCATCGAGATCGGCAACGCCGCGAGCGTGACGATCAGGAAGCCAGGGCGTCGGAGCAGGCCGAACGCCCTGGCGAACGCGAGCGGGTTCTCGACGCTCCGCGTCGGCGGCGTCTTGGGCAGGAAGAACATCGCCCAGGCGCCGTAGAAGATGGAGACCACGCCCGCGACGCGCAGGCAGTCGGCGAACAGCGCCGTGGCATTGGCCTTCTCGGCGCCGGCGACGAACGGTGGCAGCGCCGTGAGGTGCAGGTTGGACTGCAGCCACAGCAGCGGGAACGCGTTGCTGGCGACGATCCAGCCGATGGTGCCCCACGTGCGGATGGGGGCGAAACGCCGCTCGGGGTCGGAGAGGTGCGCGAAGGCGATCGAGTTGGTCAGCGCCAGCGTCGGCATGTACGCGACGGAGTACAGCACGGAGAGGGCGAGAAAAGTGGGGTAATCGTGGACGTAGTACGTCGCGAATTTCACCACGCCGCCGACGATCAGCAGCAGGCCGAGGTACCTCTCCGCGTTGATGAAGCGGTCGGCGATCTGGCCGGCGAGGAACGGAGCCGTCACCGCGCCGATGGAGCCGGCGAGGCCCAGGAGCCAGCCGACCTGCCTGCCCGTGAACCCCAGCCCGCCCGTCTCGACGGAAGAGGTCAGGTAGTTCGCGAGGTACGGCAGCCAGACACCCCACACCGCGTACTGCAGGAACATCATGAGCGAGAGGCGTGCGCCGACGAATGGTGTGCCCTGGCGCGCCGCTCCCGTCATGCCCGCTCCTTCCGCCCCGGTGGATGCGAACCCGCGATCGAACGTGCGCCGAATGTAGCAGACGCGTGGACGCGGGAGCGCCACGAGCCGCACAGCAGCAACGCTGCGCGCCCCGCCCGCTGGCGAGTTACGATCCGACGTCTCCCTACTTCGAGCGAGCCCCGATGCCCAGACCCGTCACCCTCTTCACCGGACAATGGGCCGACCTTCCCCTTGAGGAGGTCGCGCGCATGGCCGCCTCGTGGGGCTACGACGGCCTCGAACTCGCCTGCTGGGGCGATCACTTCGACGTCCGACGGGCGCTCGCCGACCCGGGCTACTGCCAAGGCCGGCACGACTTGCTCGCCCGCCACGGCCTGCGCGTCTGGGCCATCAGCAACCACCTCACGGGCCAGTGCGTGTGCGACCGCATCGACGAGCGCCACCGCGCGATCGCGCCCGCCCACGTGTGGGGCGACGGCGAGCCGGAGGGCGTACGCCGGCGCGCGGCGCTTGAGATGATCGACACTGCGCGCGCCGCCGGCGCGCTGGGCGTGCGCGTCGTGAACGGGTTCACCGGATCATCCGTCTGGGGCGACTTCTACTTCTTCCCCCCCCCCCCGGCCCAGGGGCGCGGCCGCGGCGGCCGCGGCGTCGCGCGCCCGCGGGGCCCCCGCCGCCGC
>CAYVSR010000007.1:12938-20984 GCA_964453125.1 uncultured Phycisphaeraceae bacterium
CCCTCCCAAGTTCATCGACCGCGGCTACCTCGACTTCGCCGACCGCTGGGGCCCAATCCTCGACGCCTTCTCGCGCGAGGGCGTGCGCTTCGCACTCGAGGTGCACCCCTCTGAAATCGCGTACGACTTCGAGACCACCCGGCGCGCGATCGACGCGGTGAACGGGCACGCGGCGTTCGCCATCAACTTCGACCCCTCGCACCTCCTGTGGCCGGGCATGGACCCGGCGAGATTCGTCGACGCCTTCGCGGACCGCATCGCCCACTGCCACGTCAAGGACGTCGCGACCCGCCTCGACGGCGAGCGCTCGCTCCTCGGCTCGCACCTCCAGTTCGGCGACCACCGCCGCGGGTGGGAGTTCCGCTCCCCCGGGCGCGGGCACGTGAACTTCGAGGAGATCATCCGCGCCCTCAACCGCGCGGGGTACGCCGGGCCGCTGTCCGTCGAGTGGGAGGACGCGGGCATGGACCGAGCGCTCGGCGCCGCCGAAGCGCTCCGCTTCGTGCGGGCGCTCGAGTTTTCTCCGACCGGCCGGGCGTTTGATGCCGCGTTTGCGGAGCGACGCTGAGAAAGGAGCGGGCCCGCGCATGACCACGCAGAACTCCCACACGGCTCCGCTCCGCCTGGGCATGATCGGCGGCGGGCTGGGCTCCTTCATCGGGCCCGTGCACCGCCTGGCCGCGTCGTTGGACGGCGAATTCGTGCTCGCCGCCGGGGCGCTCTCGTCGACAGCCCAGCGCTCGGCGGACTCCGCCCGGTCCGTCGGCTTGGCGCCCGATCGCTCGTACACCGACTGGCGCGAGATGCTGCAGCGCGAGGCCGCCCGACCCCCGGGCGAACGCATCGACGCCGTCGCGATCGTCACGCCCAACCACGCCCACTTCGAGCCCTCGCTGGCGTCCGTACGGGCCGGCTTCCACACCGTCATTGAGAAGCCGATGACCCGCACGACCGAAGAAGCGACGCAACTGGTCGCCGAGGCGGAGCGAGCCGGGGTTGTCGTCGCCGTCACGTACAACTACACCGGTTACCCGATGGTCATGCAGGCCGCCGCGATGGTGCGGGCGGGGCTCATCGGGCGCGTTCGCACGGTATTCGTTGAATACCACCAGGGCTGGCTGGCGTCGCCGCTCGAAGCCAGCGGCCAGAAGCAGGCGGCGTGGCGCACGGACCCCGCGAGGGCCGGCTTGGGCGGCGCGCTCGGCGACATCGGCTCGCACGCGGAGAGTCTGCTTTCCACCGTGACCGGCCTAAGAATCGAGGCGCTCTCCGCGAGCCTGCGATCCTTTGTGCTCGCGCGCGCGCTCGACGACGACGCGACCGTGGCGCTACGCCTCCAGGGCGGCGCCCACGCCGTGCTCACCGCGTCCCAGGTCTGCATTGGCGAGGAGAACAACCTCACGATCCGGGTTCACGGCGACGCGGGCTCGCTCTGGTGGCGCCAGGAGGAGCCCGACGCGCTCGTCGTCTGCGCCGCCGACGGCGTGAAGCGCACGCTCACGCGCGGCTCACCCGGCCTCGACGGCGCGGCGCAGTGCGCTGCTCGACTCCCTCCCGGCCACCCGGAGGGATTCATCGAAGCGTTCGCCAACATCTATCGCGCTGTCGCCGGCGCCATCCGGGTGTCTCGCGGCGCGGCGGGGCGGGCCCCGGCTTCTCTCGCCTTCCCGACGGCGGCCGATGGCCTCCGCGGCGTGCGGTTCATCGAACGCAGCGTGGCCAGCGCCCGCGCCGGCGGCGCCTGGGTGGAGTTTCCGCGCTAGGGCCAGGTGGGACGCCCCGTCGCGCGAGGCAATGCCGGAGACAGGAATCGAACCTGCACGCCCTTTGAGGGGCAACGGATTTTGAGACCGTCGCGTCTGCCAGTTCCGCCACTCCGGCGAGTGCGGGGCGATTGTACGGACGGCGGCGCCGGCCGCGAGCCCGTCCTCAAGCGCCGGCGTGCTACGGTGCGCACCATGAGCCCCGCCCCGCGCACGCCGCTGACTTTCCGCGAGTTCCAAGGCCTGATCCGCGACAAGTACCACACGACGGACAGCGCCCGCGGCGTGCCGGGCACGTTCATGTGGCTCATCGAAGAGGTCGGCGAACTCGCGACCGCCCTGCAGGACAACGCCCCGGGCAAGTTTCCCACGCCCGAGCAGCGTGCCAACCTCGCGGAGGAATTCGCCGACGTGCTCGCGTGGCTCACCACCCTCGCGAACGTCGCCGGCGTCGACCTCGAGCGGGCGCTCGAGAAATACACCGTCGACGGGCGCGTTGAAGGGGTGAAGGGGTGAGCCGGCTCGACCGGGCGTTCGCCGAGGCGCGCGCGGAAGGGCGCAAGACGCTCATGCCCTTTCTCGTGGGCGGCTCGCCCGAGCCCGAGGCGTTCCCGCGCACGCTGGCCGCCGTTGAGCGCGCTGGCGCGGGCGTGATCGAGATCGGCATGCCGTTCAGCGACCCCGTCGCGGACGGCCCGGTCATCGCCGCGGCGATGCACAGGGCGCTGGCGGCGGGCGTCACCCCGGCCTCCGTCTTCCGGGGCGTGCGCGAGGCGCGCGACTCGCTCGGCGTGCGCGCCCCGATCGTGTTCATGACCAGCGTCTCGGTCGTCGAGCGCCTCGGCGCGGGCCGGTTCGCGGCAGACGCCGCCGCGGCCGGGGCGGACGGCGTCATCTTCCCCGACGCCCCGCTCGAGGAGATCGAGCGGTACGGCGCGCCCGCGCGCGACGCGGGGCTGGCGACGATTCTGCTCGTCGCGCCCGCCACGCCCGCAGCGCGCGCCGCCGAGATCGCGCGAGCCTCCAGCGGGTTCGTGTACCTGCTCGCACGCGCCGGCGTCACCGGCGCGGGCGCATCGTCAGATCCCACCGCGCTCCGCGAGCGCATCTCGGCGCTCCGCGCCGCCACCACGCTGCCCATCTGCGCGGGCTTCGGCGTCTCATCGCCCGAGCACGTGCGCGCCGTCACGCACGACGCCGGGGCGGACGGGGCGATCGTGGGGTCCGCACTCGTGGCGGCCCTGAGGGAGGCGTCGGGGACCACCGCAACGGAGAATTCCGACCCCGCGGAGGCCGCACACAAATTTGTGTCATGGCTCGCTCAGGGCTTGATTTCCCGGTAGATCCGGGCGTTCCGGCGTGCCCTGCTGCGCGGGCGCATCGGGGAGATTTCCTCCAGCCCTTGCGGCGGAGCCTGCGCGCACCACAATGCCCCCAGACGCGCGACCACCCCCCATCGCCCGCCACTGGAACAACGCCATGAGCCACACCAACGCCCGCCGCGACGCCATCGCCGCAGTCATCTCGTGGAACGAGTCGCAGCACCGCCTGGACCCGAGCGCCAATCGCGCCGAGTCGCTCTTCGGGCGCGACGTCTTCAGCGAGCGCGTCATGCGCCAGCGCCTCCCCAAGGACGTCTTCAAGAAAGTGCAGCGCACGATCCGTCTGGGCGAGTCGCTCGACCCCTCCGTCGCCGACACCGTGGCCAACGCGATGAAGGACTGGGCCATCGAGAACGGCGCGACGCACTACACCCACTGGTTCCAGCCCCTCACCGGCAGCACCGCCGAGAAGCACGACTCCTTCCTCTCGCCCGACGGCATGGGGGGCGCCATCGTCGAGTTCTCCGGCGATCAGCTGGTTCAGGGCGAGCCCGACGCCTCGTCGTTCCCCTCCGGCGGCGTGCGCGCCACCTTCGAGGCCCGCGGCTACACCGCGTGGGACGCAACCAGCCCCGTCTTCCTGATGCGCGGCGTGAACAACGTGACGCTGTGCATCCCCACCGCCTTCGTCTCCTGGACCGGCGAGGCGCTGGACCTCAAGACCCCCCTGCTCCGCGCGATCGACGCGCTCTCCGAGCAGGCCATGCGGACGCTGCGCCTCTTCGGGACCGATCAGGGCGTGACCCGGGTCATCCCCACCATCGGCTCCGAACAGGAGTATTTCCTGATCGACCGCAACTACTACTTCGCCCGGCGCGACCTGATGATCTGCGACCGCACCCTCGTCGGCGCCAAGGCCCCCAAGGACCAGCAGCTCGAGGACCACTACTGGGGCTCCATCCCCGCTCGAGTCCTCGCCTACATGGCCGAGTGCGAGCGCGAACTCTTCGCCCTCGGCGTGCCGGTCAAGACGCGCCACAACGAGGTCAGCCCCGGTCAGTTCGAGGTTGCCCCGATCTTCGAGGCCAGCAACGTCGCCTGCGACCACCAGATGGCCCTCATGGAGACGCTCAAGCGCGTCGCCCCACGCTACGGCCTGCACTGCATCCTGCACGAGAAGCCGTTCGCCGGCATCAACGGCTCGGGCAAGCACAACAACTGGTCCCTCGCGACCGACACCGGCGTGAACCTCCTCGACCCGCGCGAGGAGACCCACACCAACATGCAGTTCCTCTTCTTCCTCTGCGCCGTCGTTCGCGCCGTCGACACCCACGCGGACCTCCTTCGCGCATCCATCGCCAGCGCCGGCAACGACCACCGCCTCGGCGCCAACGAGGCGCCCCCCGCGATCGTCTCCATCTACCTCGGCGACATGCTCACCGACATCATCAACCAGCTCGAGACCGGCTCGCCCGAATCGACCAAGCGCGGCGGCAAGCTCGATCTCGGCGCGCGAACCCTGCCGCAGATCCCCCGCCACGCCGGCGACCGCAATCGCACCAGCCCCTTCGCGTTCACCGGCAACAAGTTCGAGTTCCGCGCCGTCGGCTCCTCCGCCGCGATCGCCTGGACGAACACCGTCCTCAACACCATCGTGGCCGAGAGCCTCGACGAGATGAACGCCGAACTCGAGGAGGCCGTGGGCAAGGAGCCCACGCCCGCGAAACTGCTCACCGCCGTCAAGTCGCTCCTCAAGCGCGTGGTCAAGGAGCACCGGCGCGTGCTGTTCGACGGCGATGGCTACACCGAGGCCTGGAAGAAGGAAGCCGAGAAGCGGGGCCTGCCCCACTTCCGCGAGACCGTCGCGGCGCTGGGCGCGCTCGACCAGAAGAAGGTCTCGGACCTCTTCAAGCGCTACAACGTCCTGAGTAAGACGGAGTTCGAATCGCGCCGCCACGTCTTCCTCGAAAAGTACATCAAGCAGGTGACGATCGAGGCCGCGACGCTCGTCAGCATGGCCCGGACGGAGATCCTCCCCGCGGCGACCGCCCACCAGACGAGGCTTGCCGAGAGCGTCGGCGCGCTCGAGGGCGCGGGCGTCGACCGTCCCGACCAGCGCGCCGCCCTCGAGGAATTCGCCGACCTCACCTCCCGCTTCCGCGTCTCGATCGACGCGCTCGAGAGAACGCTTCACGCGGGCGGGCACGACCAGGCGCCCAAGGCCCACGCCGAGCGTCTCCGCGACGCCGTCCGCCCCGCGATGGCCGACGTCCGCGAGCTTGCCGACGAACTCGAGCGCCACGTGGCGGACGAACTCTGGCCGCTGCCGACCTACCGCGAGATGCTCTTCATCAAGTAAGGCCACGGGCACGCCCTCGGGCGCCCGCGCGCCGCCCCCTGCGCGCGGGCTTGCGATATCGTTCCCCCCGGAGGGCCCCGTAGCTCAGCGGTACAGAGCGGCCGACTCATAATCGGTCAGGTCGCAGGTTCGAATCCTGCCGGGGCCATTCGCACCCCGCGCCCCCGGGCGCCAGCGCGATCAACACGGAGACCCCCGCATGGCAAGCCGCGACATGGAAGCCGGCATCCACCGCGACTTCAGCAAGGACATGACCTACGGCGACTACCTGCGCCTCGACGAACTCCTGGCGTGCCAGCGCCCGCTGTCGTCACCCCCCCACCACGACGAGACGCTGTTCATCATCCAGCACCACGTCTCGGAACTGTGGATGAAGCTCATCATCCACGAACTCACCGCCGCCGCCGACGCGATCGCCCGCGACAGCCTCGAGCCCGCCTTCAAGGTGCTCGCGCGGGTCAAACTCATCCAGCAGCAACTCTTCTCGATGTGGGGCGTGCTCGAGACGCTCACACCCAGCGAGTACGCCGAGTTTCGCGGGGCGCTCGGGCACGCCAGCGGCTTCCAGTCGGTGCAGTACCGCAAGATCGAGTTTCTCATGGGCAACAAGGACGAGGGCGCCATCGAGGTGCACCGCCACCGCCCCGCCGACTTCGAGAGCCTCCAGGCGCTCCTCCGCCGCCCGAGCCTCTACGACGAGTTCCTCCGCCACATGGCCCGGCGCGGCCTGCCGGTCCCAAAGGCGGACGCCGAGCGCGACTGGTCCAAGCCGCGTGTCGAGAGCCCCGGCGTCATCGCGGCGCTCAAGATCGTCTACGAGGCGCCCGCCACCTGGTGGGACGTCTACGAACTCGCCGAAAAACTCGTCGACGTCGAGCAGCAGTTCCAGCTCTGGCGCTTCAGGCACATGAAGACCGTGCACCGCATCATCGGCCTCAAGCGAGGCACCGGCGGCTCCAGCGGAGTGAACTTCCTGCGCAAAATGCTCGACCACGTCTTCTTCCCGGAACTGTGGGACGTGCGAACGGAAATCGGGCCGCCGACCACCGCCTGATCGCCCGCCTCACCGCGCCGCGGGCAGCGTGATCACGAAGTCCGACCCGCGCCCCTCCTCGGAGTGCACCTCGAGGCGCCCGCCGTGTTCTTCGACCAGCCGTCGCGTCGTCGGCAGCCCCAGCCCGCTGCCCGCGACCTTCGTCGTGAAGTAGGGCGTGAAGATCTGCCCCAGCCGATCCGCCGGGATGCCAGGGCCCGTGTCGATCACGTGCACGCCGACGAGCGGGCCGGAGGGACCCTTCCGACGTTCCGTTCGCAGGATGATCTCACGCTCGCCCGGTGGGCGGCGGCCCTCGGCGTCCGGCGCGGCCATCGCCTGCAGCGCGTTGAGCAGCAGGTTCAGCAGCGCCTGCTTGAAGTGCGAGGGGTCGAGGTCCGCCTCCAGCGGCCCGCGCGCCAGGTCACAGCGCAGACGCACGCCCGCCGCCTCGGCCTGCGGCGTGAAGAAGTCGACCATCTCTTCGACCACGCTGTTGAGGTCCGCCCGACGCGCCTCGATCCGCACGCCCCCTGCGAACCGAAGGAAGTCCGTCAGGATGTCGCGCAGGCGATCCACCTCGCGGCGCAGGGCGCCGATGCGCCGTGCGAGCCGGCCGCGGTCGTCCGGGTCGATCTGCACGTCGTCCAGCCCCTCGGCCAGCAACTGGGCGTTGAGCCCGATGGAGGACAGCGGGTTCTTGATCTCGTGGGCGAGGCCGCCGGTCATCGCGCCGATCTCGGCCATGCGCTCCGAGGCGCGGGCCCGACGTTCCGCCTCGCGCACCAGGCCCAGCCGGCGCCGGACAACGAGCCACCCGAGCATCGCGGCGACGCCGACGCCCAGCACAAACCCCGCGAGCAGCGAGCCCGAGTCCATGGGAGCGAACGATACCGGGCGGCGCGAGCGGGGCGCTCAGCGGCGCGGCGAGCGCGCGTGCCGGTCCTTCGCCCGGACGGCGACGGTGATCTCCGGCGAGCGGACGATGCGCGTCGCCTGCCAGCCCTTGTCGGTCAGGGTCGCGTCGTACGTCACGCTGGCGCCGTCGCGAAGAGCCTTGAACCCCTCGCCCTCGATGCGCGTGAAGTGGGCGAAAATATCCTGGCCCTCGGGGCCGACAATGAAGCCGTAGCCCTTCTTGGGGTCAAACCACTTGACAAGTCCCTGCACCCCCGTCAGTTGACCGCCGAGCGATTCGCTCATCGGACCAACCTCCTTCGCGGCCAACCCGCAAGGCGCCCGGCGCCGCATTCCGGACCGGCTCCGCACGCCCGCGACGCGATCGCGCGCGTCGGGTCATGCGCCGTATCCAGCCGCGCAGCGTACCAGCGTGGCGCTGCGGGATGCAATGGGCGCGTGACGCCGCCGGGCCCTTGCGAGGCCCGGCGGCGGGGGAAATCGGTCAGAAATCGCTCAGAAGTGGTTTGCTGTCAAGCGCTTGCGCCGGCGCCCTCTTCGGCCAGCACGGCCTTGCGGCTGAGCTTGATGCGTCCCTGGTCGTCCACGTTGATGACCTTGACCTTGACCACGTCGCCGATCCGAACCACATCGGACACGCTCTTGACGTAC
>CAYVSR010000008.1:0-2910 GCA_964453125.1 uncultured Phycisphaeraceae bacterium
CGGCTCGGGGAAGGTCTGGATGAACGGGCTGCGGTTCTCCGAGTGCACGAGCCCCTGCGAGGCGCTCAGCACGCCGCCGGTGGAGGCGAGGCGCTTGCGCAGGCCCGTCTCGAACCCGATCGACTGCTGCAGGTTGACGGGCGAGCCCACCGGCGTGCCCAGCACCACCGGCGTGATCGTCGGCTCATCGAGGTTCGACCAATCGACCCCGGTGAAGAACACCACGTCGAAACGAGAGAGCGCGAGCGCGAGTTCCTGCTCGCGGATGCGCGGCGTCAGGCGCGCGGCGCGTACGTCCAGGTTGTGCTCGATCGCGAGGCGGACGGCGCCGTCGAGGGTGATCGGGGCGGCGGGGGCGGCGCTGGCGTCGAGCGATGGGCCGGCGTCGGGCGCAGGGCCGGACGAGTAGGAGCCCCAACCCGAGGAGCGCTCCAGTTCGGCGAGCCTGTCCGGGGAGAGGCCCAAGCGCTCGGCCACGCGAGCGGCGCCGGGCGCATCGGCGGGGACGACGGGCCCCCGGGCGTCCGAGCGCGGGCCGATGGCTTCGCTTGCGGCCTGGGCCGAGATGGACCGGCGAGCCTCGTCGCGCTCGGCGCTCCAGGGCTGGGCGCACCCTTGCGCCAGCAGCCCGCTCACGCCGGCCAGCAGCAGCCGCGTCGCGGAGTGCGCCTTCGTTCCCTTCACGCGGGGCGAGCCTATTCGGCCCCGGAACCGCGGTCAAAGCCGGGGCGTCGAAGCCATCTCTCTCGCCCGCCCGCCGGTGCGGGCCGATGTATCCTGTGTGCCGCGCCCTCGCCGGCGGCGCCCCTGCACGACGACATCCCACGGAAGGTCAACCGATGAACGCTTCGCGATTCCGCCCGCGCCTCGCACTCGCGCTCGCCCCCGTCGCCGGCCTCGCCCTCGGCGTGGCCCCCGGCGCCGCGCTGCTCGCGCTGAGCGCCCCTGCCGCGGCTCAGCTCACCCCCGTCGAGCCTTACAGCGTCGTGGTCACCGACGACTCGGTAAACCTCCGCTGCGGCGCCGGGACGGTGTGGTACCCGGTGGCCCAGCTCACCAAGGGCGACATCCTCCGAGTCGACGGGACCGAATTCGGCTGGTTCCGCGTCGCCTATCCGCCCGGGGCGCCCGCCCTCGTCAAGGCCGCCGACGCGACGCTGGACGAAGCCCGCGGCGTGGTGAAGCTCACCAAGCGCACGAAACTGTGGGCCGCCAACATGCAGGGCGGCGTCACCGAGTCGTGGCGCGGCCTGCTGGATAACGAACTCCCGACGGGGACGGAACTGCAGTCGCTGGGCGCCGTGAAGGATGCGTCTGGCGGCGTGGCGGGGTACCGCGTGGTCGCACCCGAGGGCGCGCGCGGGTTCATTTCTGAGCGCTTCGTGCGCAAGGCGACGGACGCCGACATGGCCGCCGCCAAGGGCGTCGCGGTCGCGCCGCCGACGGTGCAGCCCGCGGCCAAGCCCACGCCCAAGGAGACGCCGAAGACCGTCGCCGCGGCCCCGCCGCAGACGCAGCCGGTGAACAACCAGCCGACGACGCAGGCGCAGACCCCGCCGGCGACCCCGCCCCAGACGCAGCCGCAGGCCCAGCCGCCCGCCGGCCAGCCCGCGGGCACGACGCCCTCGGCCAGTCAGCCGGCAAGCGACCCGGCCGCCCAGCCCGCGGCGACGCCTACCGAGGCGCCCGCGACGCAGCCCGTCGCCCCGCCCCCGGCGCCCAAGGCGGTTGACCGCCGGGTCGCCGAATTCGACGCGCTCAACGCGAAGTACGAGGCGATCAAGAAGGTGCCCGTCGAGAACGCGGAGATCGAGCCGCTGATCGCGGAGTACCAGCGCCTGCTGACCTCGCTGGGCGACAGCCCGCAGAACTCGACGCGCCGCGCCGTGGTGAAGGGCACGATCGATCTGCTCAACGCGCGCCTCGACCTCAAGAAGGCGAAACTGGCCGCCGCGCAGGCCGCGACGGACGCCGACAAGAACTGGCAGGCCGTCGCGGAACGCAAGGCCGCGCTCGACGCCAAGCCGCGCTACACCGTCGTCGGTCGCCTGAGCGCGTCCACGGTGTACGACGGCGACCGCCTGCCGCTGATGTTCCGCGTGACGTCCGTCGAGGGCTTCCCCGGGCGCACGCTCGCGTACGTCACGCCCGCGCCCGGCGTGGACGTGAACGGACGCGTCGGGGCGCTCGTGGGCATCATGGGCGAGGGCAACGTGGACGCGGCGCTGGGCGTGCCCGTGCTGCGCCCCACGCGTATCGATCCGCTCTCGCCCACCGGCGCGCCAGTGAACCCGGCGCCCGCGAGCCCGGCCGGCGCGGCCGCGACTCCCGCGTCGACGACCACCACGAACGCCGTCGAGCCCGCCAAGCCGCAGTGAGCGGCGGGCGGATCGGCTCCTTCTCAGAACGAACAACGCCCGGCCTGAGGAGGCCGGGCGTTTGTGTTTATCACGGGGTGTGGTCCGCGATCCGGCTCAGGACTGCACGAACAGGTCGCTGAGCAGCTGGTTGAGGTCGGCGAAGCCGATGAAGCCGTCGGCGTCGATGTCGAAGCGGGCGTCGAAGCCCTCCTGGCCCTGGTTCAGGCCGAAGGCGTTCACGAGGCCCTCGAGGGTGGACGCGTGCTGCGCGGCGCCGGGAGAGATGTTCGAGAGCGCCGTGTTGAGGTCGTCGAAGCCGATCACGCCGTCGGCGTTGAAGTCGAAGCGAGCCTCGAATCCGGCCTCGCCCGCGCTCCTGCCGTAGGAGAACAGGAACGCCGGGAGGTCTCCCTGCAGGAACGTGACCCCGTCGGTGGTTTCCTTGGTCTCGGGCGTCGCGGCCGCGGGGGCTGTGATGGCGACAGGCGCCGGCGCCGCTTCCGGCGCGGCGGGGGCGATCGCTTCCGGCTCGGCGCCGATGGCGATCGCC
>CAYVSR010000008.1:2920-19859 GCA_964453125.1 uncultured Phycisphaeraceae bacterium
GCTGCGAGGCGGGCGGCGCCTGCTGCGCGGGCGCGGCGGGCGGCGCGGGCACGAAGTTGCTCAGCAGGCGGTTGAGGTCGTCGAAGTCGACCGCGCCGTCGCCGTTGAAGTCGAACGCGGAGTTGAACTGCCCGTCACCCTGGCGCGAGCCGAAGGCGGAGAGCAGCGAGTCGAGGTCCTGCTGCCCGAACGTCACGCCGTCGGCGATCGGCGCCGGCTGCGCCGCGGGGGTCGGCGCCTGCGCCTCTCCGGCGCTTCCCGCGCCGGTCGAGGCGCTCGTGCCGCTACCGGCGGGCGGGGGCGTGATCGGCGGCTTGGCGTAGAGGGGGGCGGGGGTGTTCTCCGCGCTCAGGCTCACCACGTCCGTGCGCCGCGCGCCGACGCCCGCCTCTTCGGCGGCGGCGTTCGCGACGGCGATCTCGGCCTTCCCGGCCTTTGCCGCCTTGGTGGCGCCCAGCGACGCGAGGGTGAGTTCCGATTCCGAGCGCACGGCGCTGATGTTCATCGCAAGCCTCCCGCGGCGTGGACGCCGCGCATAGGACAACCCTGCGGCGCGCCACGATGTGCGCGCCCGTCGCCCCTCGGTCACGCGAACGGCGTGCCGCGCGGGCGCACGTGGTCGGGGGCGCTCACTCGCCGCAGGACGTGCCGAACTCGGAGAGGACCTCGTTCAGGCGTGCGAACGTGTAGTTCACGCCGAACGAGCTGAGCACGAAGTTCAGGTCGGCGAAGTTCACCACGCGGTCCCCGTTGACGTCGCCCGGCAGTGGGGCGTCGCCGCTCACGATCTTCCAGAGCCGCCCCGTGGTGGACGAGTAGTGCACGACGTACAGCTCACCCTCTTCGTCGACGCCGAACGTCGCGAGCAGGAAGCGGCTGGCGCCGAACATCTCGTTCGTGTGCTCGCGGATGTCCGTGCCGTCGAGCCTGGCGGACCAGACGCGCCCGTTCTGGTAATCCGCGTAGATGTACCGCCCCTGGAACGAGCACATCGCCTTGCCGCGATAGACATAGCCCCCGGTGATCGAGAGCCCGGCCGAGTGGCTGTATTCCAGGATCGGGTCCGTGAGCGGGGCGTACGCCTGCGGCAGGGTGGTGTTGAAGTCGTGCATCCCCTCGCGCCGGCGCCAGCCCCAATTGATCCCGCCCTGCGTGTGCGGCGCGCGGTTCACTTCCTCCCACTGGAACTGGCCGACGTCCGCGAGAAAGAAATCGTTGGTGACCGCGGTGTCCGGGTAGGCGGCGGGCTTGTGCCGGTCGAACGTCCAGCGCCATGGGTTGCGCACGCCGAACGCCCAGATGTGCGGGCGCGCCAGCGCGGCGCCATAGAAGGGGTCGAGCGTGGGGGGGTTGTTGCCCGCGAGGAATGGGTTGCTCGCGGGGATGTCGTAGCCCTCGGGGTCGCTTCCGGGCACGTTGACATCGATGCGCAGGATCTTGCCGAGCAGCGTGGTGGGCGTCTGCCCGCGGTTGGAAGGGTCGTTCTGCCCGCCGCCGTCGCCCATGCCCATGAAGAGGTAGCCGTCGGGCGAGAAGGCGAGATTGCCGCCCTTGTGGTTGGAGAACTGCTGGATCCACCGCTGGCCGGGGCCGAGGTCGGCGTTGAAGTCCAGGTCGAAGCGCGAACTGAAGTCGATGGCGAGCGGCCCGCCCGGGACGCCCGGCGGCGGCACGGTGAACCGGGCGACGATCGTGGCGCCGCTGGGCGGCACGGGCTGGCCCGCGGGCACGACCTGGTTGCTGGTGAAGTTGAAGAACACGCGCCGGTCGGCGGCGAAGTTCGGGGAGAACGCCATGCCGAGGAGGCCTTCTTCGAGGGTGTTGCTCTTGACGATCGTGGAGAGATTGGCGAAGTCCTGCGCGAGGATCGCGCCGTTCTTCACGATGCGGACGCGCCCGGCCTTCTCGGCGATGTACATCGTCGCGGGGTCCGTCGGGTCCTGCAGCACGACCGTGGGGTTGTTCAGGCTGCCGGCGGGCAGGACCTCCTGCACCGCGAGCGTCCCCAGCGGGCGGGCAAGTGCGGGGGCGCACGGGGCGGCGGCAACGACAGCGAGCAGCAGGGCGAGGCGGGTTCGCATGGGTCGGTCTCTCCACCCCGCGGCGTGGGGGAGCGGTCGCTCCCGCTGCGCCGCGGCGGTATTCACGATACCCCGCGCCCACGGTGGTTCAACGTCCGGCCCAAAAAGAAACCGACGCCCGTCGGCGGGCGTCGGCAGGACTGCGGGATTGCGGGGTGATCAGAGGCAGTTGGCGCCGAAGAACGCGAGGACAAGGTTCAGGTCGGAGAAGTTGACGACGCCGTCGAAGTTGATGTCGCCGGGCAGCGCGCGGGCGCCGGCGGGGCCCATGAGGCCGAAGTTGCCGAGCACCAGGTTGAGATCGCCGAAGTCGACGTCGCGGTCGCCGTCGCAGTCGCCGGGCATCGCGACGTCCGTGCTGATGAGCTTGGCGATCGAGGACTGGCGGATGACGTACAGCTCGCCGACGGCGTCGCGACCGAAGCCGACGACAGTGGCCTGTCCGAGCGTCGAGGTGTGCTCGACGAGGTCGCTCATCACGCCGCCGTCGAGACGCATCGACCAGATGCGACCATTGAGATCGGCGAAGAAGTAGCGGCCCTTGTACGAGCACATCGCCTGGCCGCGGTACATGTACCCGCCGGAGATCGAGAACCCGACCGAGTGGGTGTAGGTGTGAACGGGGAGCTGATTGCGGTAGGGCGAGGTCGGTCCGAGGTCGTACGACAGCGCGGTGCCGGCGCTGAACAGGCTCGTGCCCTCGAAGCGGCGCCAGCCCCAGTTGATGCCGCCGACGCCGGCGGGCTGCCAGTCAACCTCTTCGACCTGGTTCTGGCCGACGTCCGCGATGACGTAGCCGTCGGTGCGACCGGGCCACGAGTCGTCGAACGAGTGCTTCCACGGGTTGCGCACGCCGAAGCCCCAGATCTGCGTGCGCGCCGGGCCGGTGTAGCCGGCGGCGAAGGCGAAGCCCGGGGGCAGGTTCGTGGCGACGAAGGGATTGCTCGCGGGGATGGCGCAGCCGTCGAGGTTCGCGTCGTCGACGCCGGCGTCGACGCGGAGCATCTTGCCGAGCTGCTCGAGCGGGTTCTGGGCGCGGTTGCCCGGGTCGCCGCCGCTGCCGCCGTCGCCCATGCCGATGTAGAGGTAGCCGTCGGGCCCGAAGTTGATGGTGCCGCCGTTGTGGTTCGAGAAGGGCTGGGCGATCCAGCGGGTGGATGGGTTGCCGAGGTCGGCGCCGAAGTTGAGGTCGAAGCGGGACGCGGGCGTGATGGCCAGCGGGTCGCCGGGGTTGGCGGGCACGGGGACGGTAAACCGAGCGATGATGGTGGCGCCGAAGGGGGGCGTCGAGGCGCCGGGGGGGTTCGGGGGGGCGACGCCGTTGGTGGTGAAGTTGAAGAACACGCGCCGGTCGTTGGCGAAGTTGGGCGAGAAGGCCATGCCGAGCAGGCCGCGCTCCGAGCCGGTGCTGAGCAGGTTCATGCCGTTGATGCCGGAGGTGAAGTCCGCGAAGTTCGTCGGCTGCTGGACGCCGTTCTTGACGATCTTCACCAGGCCGCCCTGCTGCACGACGTAAATCGTGGTGGCGTCGAGAGGGTCGGCGACCATAGCGAGGGCCGCGCTGAAGCCGCCGCCCCAGGGCGTGGACGAGAGAGGCGCGAGGCCCGTGCCCGCGTGCGCCGCGCAGCCGAGAACCAACGCCGCGCCGATCAGAAACTTCCGCATTGCTCTGTCTCCTCACGTCGAGGCGCCGGGCGCCCCGTGCTCCGAACCCGCGTCCACAACCGTTGTCGACGCGATCCCCGCCGCTCTCTCGTGCCCCGTGGCGCGAACGTCATCACCTCGCGGCAATGGCGCGCGCCGCTTCTCCAAAGCGCCGATCCAGCCCCGTTCCTAAATCTAAGCCCGCATCCGGACCCCGACAAGGCCGAGCCTCGTGTTTCGGGTGATTCGAGGGGTCACTCGCGAGGGTCAAGGCCGATAAGTCACCGAACGCGTCGCGGCGTGCGCGAATACGATCAGCCACCTCCCCGCGCAGCGAGCAGGCCGACCAAATGCCGACCCCAACCACAGGTACTTCTTCATGCGGGCGCCCGGAGCGCCCGGGGTCGGCCGACTCCTTCCCGCTCCCGGTCCTGGCGAGCGAGCCCCGACCGGCGCCGCTCGGCTTTGGGCGCTCGCGCAACGGCGTGCGCCGGGCCGTCGTGCTCGTGCTCGTGCACGTCGTCTTCGGGCTGCACCTCCTCCACTGGTACACGCGGGGAGAGACCCTCTCGCCCGTCGAGCCTTCCGAGGCGATGTACACCCTTGAGACCGGCGCGATCAACGCGGGCGCTCTTTTCTTTGGCGCCGCGCTCCTCGCCACGCTCGTGTTCGGCAGGTTCTTCTGCGGCTGGGGCTGCCACGTCGTCGCGCTCCAGGACCTGTGCGCGTGGCTCCTGTCGCGCGTCGGGATCCGACCGCGACCCTTCCGCTCGCGCCTCCTCGTCTTCGTCCCCCTCTTCTTCGCGTGCTACATGTTCGTCTGGCCGACGTTCAAGCGCGAGGCGCTGCTGCCCCTGCTGCACCGCTGGCTCTCGCAGGACAGTTTCGCGAGCGCCGAGCGCCTTCTCGGGCGGCGCCAGGCGTTCCCCGGCTGGTCCGTCGAACTCATGGTCCCGGACTTCTGGGCGACCTTTGCCGGCCCGATCATGGCCGTGCCATTCCTGCTCGTCTGCGGCTTCGGCTGCGTGTACTTCCTCGGCGCCAAGGGGTTCTGCACCTACGGCTGCCCCTACGGCGGTTTTTTCTATTACGTCGACAAGGTGTCGCCCGGGCGCATCGTCGTCGATCACGACAAGTGCGAGGGCTGCGGCCACTGCACCGCCACCTGCACCAGCAACGTGCGCGTGCACGAGGAGATCCGCGACTTCGGGATGGTCGTGGACGCCGGCTGCATGAAGTGCCTCGACTGCGTCGCCATCTGCCCCAACGACGCGCTGGCGTTCAAGATCGACCGGCCGGGGCTGTTCAAGACCGCGCGGCGCGGGCGAGCGACCTCGCGGCCCGACACGCCCAAGCCCGCCGCCGCCCGCCCCGCGTACGACGCCTCCTGGGCCGGTGAGATCGCGCTCGTGCTCGTCTTCGCGGGCGTGTTCGTCACCTTCCGCGGGCTCTACGGCGCCGTGCCGATGCTCATGGCCATCGGCGTCGCGGCGTGCTGCACGTTTGTCTTCTGGCGCCTCGCCCGCCTCGTGACCGACCGCAACGCGACGCTGCACAACTTCCGCCTGAAACTCGCCGGGCGCTGGCGGGCTCCGGGCGTCGCGTTCGCGCTGGTCGCGCTCGTCGTTCTCGCGTTCACGGCGCACTCGGCCGCGGTTCGCCTCATTCAGCGCGGGGCGGGGTCGGTCGACGACCGCGTCACCGTGCCCGCGTCCGCGGTGTTCACGATGCAGCGCCCGCCCTTGGCGCCCGAGCAGGAGGCCGCGGCGCGCGAGGCCATCCGGCGCTACACGCTCGCCTCGTCGTGGCGCGACGGCGGCATCGCCCTGGCCTCAACCCCCGCGGCGGACGTCCGCCTCGCGTGGCTGCACTCGGTGGTGGGGGACTTCGCCAAGGCCGAGGGCGCGCTGCGTCGCATCATGGCGCGGGGGCAACTCAAGGAAAACCTGGCCTCCAACCTCGCGCAGATCATCGCCCTGCAGCAGCGCCCGGCGGACGCGGAGGCGGTCATCCGCGAGGCGCTGGAACGCCACCCGCGCTTCGATGCGCTCCGGGCCGACCTTGCCAACCGCCTCATGCAGGGCGGGCGCGTGAGCGAGGCGGAGTCGCTGTACCGCGACGCGGTGAAACGCTCGCCGCGCAGCGCCCGCTCGCACTTTCAGCTGGGTGTCATCCTGCTGGCGCAGAACCGGGCGAGCGAGGCGATCGAGCCGCTGCGCACGGCGGTCGAACTCGATCCCAAGTCGCCGGGCGCATTGCAGCAGTTGGGCGGCGCGCTGCTCGGCGCGGGCAAGATCGACGAGGGCGTGGCGGCGCTCAAGCGGGCCGTCGAACTGAGCCCGGAAGACCCGCTCCCCGCGATGGCCCTCGCGCGCACGCTGCTCGAACTTGGGCGCAAGGACGAGGCTCGCACGTACATCGACCTCGCGGAGAAGATCCAGAAGGCGCGCAGCGCCCGGCCCACGCCTACAAATCCGCCGAGCCACCCTTGAACGGCGTGCAATCCTGATATCATGCTCCGCAATCGGCGGACGCCCGATTCTCCGCGGCGAACCTGAGGAGGCGACCAATGCCCGCAGCCCTCGACAACCTCGTGCTCCCGCTCGCCGATCGTCCGCGCTCGGGCCCTGTCCGCGCCGCCGCCAACCCGCTGACGGGCGGCCCGGCGCGCCTGCCGGTCGGCGCCGCGCAGCACATCACGCCGCTGAACTTGATGGCGTGGATCGAGGCGAACAAGCACGAGATGGTCCCGCCGGTGTCGAACAAGACGATCTGGAAGAACCAGGACCTGATCGTGTTCGTCTCGCAGGGGCCCAACACGCGCAACGACTCGCACGTCAACCCGACGGAGGAGTTCTTCTACCAGATCAAGGGCGACGTGTTCGTGAAGATCTACGACGGCGGCCCGGGGGCGCCGCCGCGGGACGTGATCATCCGCGAGGGCGAGGTGTACTTGATTCCGGCGTGGGTGCCGCACAGCCCGATGCGCCCGGCGGACACGCTGGGGCTGATCGTGGAGTACGTGCGTCCCGAGGGTCAGAAGGACTCGCTGCGCTGGCACTGCCAGTCGTGCTTCCACGTGGTGCACGAGGCGCCCTTCACGCTGACGGACATTGATAAGAACCTGCGCGACATCATGACGCGGTTCTGGGGGGATGATGCGGGGATCAGGACGTGCAAGAACTGCGGCACGGTGATCACGAAGGCGGGGGCCCCGAAGTTGCCTGTCTGAGCGCGACCGGCGCCCTATTCTGCCCCGCGTGGACGCCGACCCCAAGCCGCCGCCGCTGAAGATCGACATCCACACGCACATCCTCCCGCCCCAGTGGCCGAGCCTGCGGGAGAAGTACGGCTATCCGGGGTGGTTGGCGCTTGAGCATGCCCATGACCAAGGGTGCCGTGGAACGTCGCGCAGCGGCGATCCACGAGGCACGTCGGGTGGCATGTCCACGGCTTTGGGTGGGCATGGTTCGACCCTCGGGCGATCCCCTGCGCAGGCACGCCCAACACATGCCCACGAAGACGTGGGCATGGCGCCCGTCGGCTGCGCGCCCGGCTGCCGCGCGAGAATGGTCGTCGATGGCAAGTTCTTCCGCGAGATCACGGCCAACTGCTGGGACCCCGGCATGCGCATCGCCGAGTGCGACGCGACGGGCGTGCGCGTGCAGGCGCTCTCGACAGTGCCGGTGATGTTCTCGTACTGGGCCAAGCCCGCCGATGCCCACGACCTCTCGCGCCTCCTCAATGACCACATCGCCGGCGTCGTGGCGGACTTCCCCGACCGGTTCGTCGGGCTGGGGACCATCCCGCTGCAGGAGAGCGCGCTCGCGGTTCGCGAACTCGAGCGCTGCGTCAAGAAGCTGCACATGCCGGGCGTGCAGATCGGCAGCCACGTGAACGGGCGCAACCTGGATGACCCGGCGATCTTCGACGTGTTCGCCGCCGCGCAGGACCTGGGCGCGTGCGTGTTCGTGCACCCGTGGGACATGCTCGCGAAGGAGCGCCTGCAGAAATACTGGCTCGAGTGGCTCGTGGGCATGCCCGCCGAGATGGCCGCGGCGATCTGCTCCGTGCTCATGGGCGGCGTGCTTGAGCGGTTGCCTCGCCTGCGCATCTGCTTCGCCCACGGCGGCGGGGCGTTCCCCGGCACGCTGGGGCGCATCGACCACGGCTTCCGCGCGAGGCCGGACCTGTGCCAGACGAACACGCGCATCCCGCCGCGCGAGTTTCTGGGCAAGTTCTTCGTCGACGCCCTGGTGCACGACCGCGACGCGATGCGCCTGGTGGTGCAGACGATCGGCGCCGAGCGCATCTGCATGGGCTCGGACTACCCGTTCCCATTGGGCGAGGCGCGCCCTGGGGAGTTGATCCAGTCGATGCCGGACCTCTCGGAGTACGAGAAGGACCGCATGCTGTGGGCCAGCGCGCTCGAGTTTCTGGGCCTGCCAAGGGACGCGTTCGCGGGCCCGCGGGCGCCCAAGCCGCCGCGGGGCTGAGCGCCGCCCGCAAACTACACTCGTCCCACGATGGCCGCGCCCCTTCTTGCCGACGCTCACGACCGCGCCCGCGAACTCGACTCGCGCGACCCGCTGTGGGGCTTTCGCGAGCGCTTCCACGTGCCGCGAGACTCGTCAGGCCGCGAGCTGTGCTACCTCACGGGCAACTCGCTGGGGCTCATGCCGCGCCGGGCGCGAGAACTGGTCGATCAGGAACTGAACGACTGGCGCGACCTCGCCGTCGAGGCCCACTTTCATGGCAAGAACCCGTGGTTCCCGTACCACGAGCAGTTCCGCGCATCGGGCTCGCGTCTCGTCGGGGCCGAGGCGCCGACGAATCCGGAGACGCTGTGCGAAGTGGTGATGATGAACAGCCTCACGGTGAACCTGCACCTGCTGATGGCGTCGTTCTACCGGCCGACGAAGGAGCGATTCAAGATATTGATCGAAGCCGGCGCGTTCCCGTCGGACGAGTACGCCGTGCAGAGCCAGGCGCGCCTGCACGGCTTCGACCCGCGCGAGGCGATCGTGCGCGTGTCCCCGCGCCCCGGCGAGGCGACGCTGCGCTGTGAGGACATCGACGACGCGATCGCGCGCGAGGGGCGCTCGCTGGCGCTCGTGCTGTTCCCCGGCGTGTCGTACGTCACCGGGCAGGCGTTCGACCTAGCCCGCATCACGCGCGCCGCGCACGCCGCCGGCGCCCTCGCCGGGTTCGATCTCGCCCACGCCGCGGGCAATCTCGCGCTCAACCTGCACGACAGCGGCGCCGATTTCGCCGCGTGGTGTTCGTACAAGTACCTCAACTCCGGCCCCGGGGCGCTCGCCGGGGCGTTCGTGCACTCGCGCCACTTCGACGCATCGAAGCGAGGCGATCTGCCCCGCCTCGAGGGCTGGTGGAGCAACGACCCCGCGACGCGCTTCAAGATGCGCCCCGAGATCGACCGCGCGCCCGGCGCCGAGGCGTGGGCCGTCTCGAACCCGCCCATCCTCGCCGCGGCGCCGCTGCGCGCCTCGCTCGACCTGTTCGACGAGGCCGGCATGGGCCGCCTGCGCGACAAGAGCCGTGCGCTGACGGAGTTCCTGGGCGGGCTGCTCGACGAGATCGCCCGCGCGAAGCCCGATGCGCCCTTCGAGTCGGTCACGCCGCGCGAGTGGGAGCGTCGCGGCTGCCAGTTCTCGCTGCGTTTCGAGCGGGGCGCGAGGGAGTTGCAGCAGGCGCTGACGAAGGCGGGCGTGGTGACGGACTTCCGCGAGCCGAACATCGTGCGCCTGGCGCCCGTGCCGCTGTACAACACGTTCGAGGACTGCGCGCGGTTCGCCGCTGAATTGGCGGGGCTTCTTTAGGAAGAAGAATTCACCACAGAGGCGCAGAGGCGCGGCGAAGAGGGGGGATTGGGTTCTGGGAGCGGGCTGTCTGAGAAGTTGTGAGCCCTGTGCGGCCCGCGGTGGCGCGCTGTAGGCGCTTCACCCGACCGTCTTGATGCACACATTCTTCGGCTCCGTGAAGAACCGGTACGCGTCCATGCCTCCCTCGCGCCCGACGCCGGACTCCTTCCAGCCGCCGAAGGGGGTGCGGAGGTCGCGCACGAACCAGCAGTTCACCCACACCACGCCCGCCTCGAGGCGCGCGCTGAAGCGGTGGGCGCGCTCGAGATTGCTCGTGAAGAGCGATGCGCTCAGGCCGAAACGCACGCCGTTGGCCAGCGCCAGCGCCTCGTCTTCCGTGTCGAACGGCGTGACGCTCGTCACCGGGCCGAAGATCTCCTCCTGCTGCGTGCGGCAGGTCGGCGCCAGCCCTTCGATGATGGTGGGGGAGTAGAAGAACCCCTCCGCGCACCGCCCCGTCACCTTCGGGCGTGAGCCGCCGCAGAGCACGCGCCCGCCCTCGGTCTTCGCGAGATCGACGTACCCCGCGACCTTTTCGAGGTGCGCCTTCGAGACCAGCGCCCCCTGATCGGTGTCGTCGCCCAGCGGGTCGCCGACCTTCAGGGCGCTCGCTTTCGCGACGAAGCGCTTCACGAACTCGGCGTAGATTTTCCGCTCGATGAACACGCGCGAGCCGCAGAGGCAGATCTGCCCCTGGTTGTTGAACGCGGCTTTGATGGCCCAGTCCACGCTGTCGTCGAGGTCCGCGTCGGCGAAGACAACGAAGGGGTTCTTGCCGCCCATCTCGAGGCCGAGTTTCTTGAAGGTCGGGGCGGCGGCCGCGGCGATCGCTCCGCCCGTGCCCGTGCCCCCGGTGAACGAGACCGCCTTCACACCCGGGTGATCGACGATCGCCGCGCCCGCGCGCGAGCCCAGGCCGTGAATCACGTTCAGCGCGCCCGCGGGCAGACCGGCCTCGATGGCGAGCTTGCACACCATGAACGCGGTCATGGGCGTCATCTCGCTGGGCTTGGCCACGGCGGTGCAGCCGAACGCGAGCGCCGGGCCGATCTTCCACGTGAAGAGGTGCAGCGGGAAGTTCCAGGGCGAGATGAGCCCCGCCACGCCCACCGGCTGGCGCAGCGTGTAGTTGAGCGCGACCCCGTCCGTCACGTGCATCTCGTTGGTCGTGTGCAGGATCATCGTCGCGAAGAAGCGCAGGTTATTGGCCGCGCGGGCGGCGTCCATCGCGCGGGCGTAGCGGTACACCTTGCCGTTGTCGATGGACTCGGCGCGGGCCAGCGCGTCGCCGTCGCGTTCGATGAGGTCGGCCAGGCGCAGCAGCGCCTTGCTGCGCTCGGGGGCGGGCGTGCGCGACCACGCGGGGAACGCCGCCGCCGCGGCCTTCACGCCGGCGTCCACATCGCGCTCGTCAGAATCCGGCAGGCGCGAATAGACCTTGCCCGTGCCCGGTTCGACGTTGTCGAGCCACGTGGCCCCGGCGGGCTCGACGAGGCGGCCGTTGATGTAGTTGAGGATGGTGTCCATCGCCGGTGAGTGTAAGACCACGCCCTCCTCCGCCAGATTCGTCCCGGGCGCGGCCCGATTCGGCGAAAGACCCGCCAAGAATCTCTTGAACGGCGCCCCGGGTGCGGTACGCTGGTGGCGGAGTCTTGTCCCCTTTCCTGTGCACCCAGAAGGGAAATCCAGATGCGTACCCGTTTCGCCCGCCAGGGCTGTGGCTTTGTTGTCGCTCTTGCGGGTCTTTCCGGCCTGGCGTGGGCGGGCCCGTCGCCGCGGTTCTCGATGAACGTGGCGTTCAACGCGCAGGTCATCCGATTCGCGCCGGCGGAGCCCGAGTCGTACTCGCTCTTCGCGAGCGCGGATGTCACCGGCTTCACCGACCCGGGCAGCGCGGACAACCGCGTGCGGATCATGTCGAATAGCGGGCACTTCGAAGGTCAGACGGACCCGACGGGCAGCGGCTCGACGAGCGCCGGGTTCCTGACCTTTGACGAGCTGCGGGACGGCATCACGAGCGACACGGCGTGGACCGTCGAGGTGCGCGATGGCGCCACGGGGCTGTTCTACAACTACGCGTTCGACCTGGACGGCTCGGCCCTCGTCGCCGACCACATGCGCCCGACGACCGTCACCAGCCACACGCCGGGTCAGACGATCTCGGCCACGCCGACGTTCGAATGGGCGATCGCCCCCGCGATGGACCCGCTGCTGGAGTACAACAGCGTGGGCCCGTTCGTCTTCGGGCCGACGCACGTCTCGACGCCGGCGATCGCGTTCGGTGAGACGATGTGGACCCCCGACACGCCGCTGACCCCGGGGACGTACTCGTTCATCGTGGTGTACTACGGCTACGACACGACGGGCACGCTGCTCATCCCGACAACGCCCACGGCGCTGAACGGCGCGCCGGAACTGACCGGCTTCTCGTTCAGCTCGATCTACTCGAGTTACTCGCAGGTCCCGGACCTGCACGTGATCCCGACGCCGGGCGCGGTTGCGCTGGCGGGGGTCGGCGGCATCGTCGCGCGACGGCGGCGGTGAGCGCCAAGCGCTGAGAGATGCGAGGTCGCGGGGAGGCGCCCGATCGCCATCGATCGGACTGCCGATCCGGAAGAGCCGCGATAGGAAGATCGCGGTGGTCGGCGCAGCCGCGGGCCGCGTGATGCTTGAGGCATGAAGAAACGGTAGGGGTGGAGCCCTCTCCTGCGCCTCTCCCGTCGAAGCGACGGGAGAGGGAGCGTCACCGCCGTGTCAGAACCGAGAGCCAATTGGGGCCTGCGTCCCCAGCCCTTCGCCCCAGCGGGGCGTGAGATCGTTGCCACGGTCCGCGTCGTGCCTCACGACGCGCGACCGTGGACTACGGCCCACGCGAGCGAAGCGCCCCAGCGGGGCGACAGTCGCGTGAAATGTTCTTCCACCAGACGCCAAACTCTTCCGCTCCTGTCGGAGCGGTTTGTTCTTTGAGTGCCTCTTTCCACGGTCGCGCGGCGAGGCGCCGCGGACCGTGGCAACGTTCTTGGGCCCCGCTCGGGCCACGAGGCGCCTCAGATGCTCATCGTCCGTCCGCCGTCCACGCGCATGCTCACGCCGTTCACGTAACTCGCCGCGGGGGTGGCCAGGAACGCCGCGGCCGCCGCGATCTCGTCCGCGGTCCCGAAGCGACCCATGGGAACGCTGGACCGCATCTCGGCCGCGACGGCGTCCTCGGTCTTGCCAGCCGCCTTGGCCCGCGCCGCGATCAACGAGCGCAGGCGGTCCGTGTCGGTGAAGCCGGGGAGGATGTTGTTCACCGTGATGCCGAACGGTGCGAGTTCCCAACTGAGCGTCTTGGCCCACGACGCCACGGCGCCGCGGATGGTGTTGCTCACGCCCAGCCCGGGGATCGGCTGCTTCACGCTGGTCGAGATGATGTTGATGATGCGCCCGTACTTGGCGTCCTTCATGCCGGGCACGAGGGCCTGCGCGAGCGTCTGGTTGCACAGGATGTGGTTTTTGAACGCCTCGGCGAACGCCTCGGGCTTCGCGTCCATCGCCTGCCCGCCGGGGGGCCCGCCGGTGTTGTTGATCACGATGTGCACCGGCCCCTCGCGCAGCGCCTCGCGCGCCGCGGCGTCAACCGTCTCGGGCTTTGAGGTGTCCGACGTCAGCGCTCCGTGACGCTGCGCGGGCCCGCGGCTCGTCGCCAGCCCGGCGCGCACCTGCTCGAGCAGCGCCGCATCCCGCGCCATGACGACGACGGATGCGCCGAGTCGCGCCAGTTCTTCGGCGATCGCCCGCCCGATGCCGCGGGAAGCCCCGCCGACCAACGCCCGTTTGCCTGTGAGGTCGAGATTCATGGGTGACCTTGAGAAGTGCTCGGTGCTCAGTGCTCAGCGCTCGGTGCTGGGTGCTCAGTGCTCAGTGCTCAGTGCTCAGTGCTCAGTGCTCAGTGCTCGCGCTTCGTAGTTCATGGGCGGAGTTTCGCGCAATGCCGAGCACTGAGCACTGAGCACTCGGCACTGAGCGCTCCGTTCTACCTGATCCACCGCACTCTCCCCGCGTCGGGGATGATGCTGTACCGGGCGCCGCCCAGGCCGACGGGGTTCGCGGCGGGCCAGAAGACCATCGCGGCCTTGCCCGAGATGAGCCTCTTGTGCACCACGCCCAGTTTCGCGTCCATGCGGTGCGAGACCCAGGGATCGATGTCGTCCACGAGGCGCGAGTCGGCGCTGTTCGCGCTGTTGTCGCCGCAGAGGAAGAACTCGTCGGGCGTCAGCGAGGGCAGGTTGGAGGGGTGCGTGCCCAGCGCCGGGCTGTTGGTGATCTTGCGGCTGAAGCGGTAGGACGACGCCTGATACGCGATGTCGCGGTCGAGGCCGACGCGGTGCAGCGCGGCGGCGCCGCCGATGGTCCAGAACGCCGCGACCTCCTTGTACACGCGCGGGTCGGCCAGCGGGTTGCCGGCGCCCGGCGCTGGCGGGGCGAGGAGCGCGGCGAGGTCGAAGTTGGGCTTCACCGCGCGGCCCAGGCGCTCAAAAGGCCCCCACGCGTACTCGCCCTGCAGCACGCGCTCGCCGCCGACCCAGAGCGAAACTCGCTGATCGACGTGCCAGAGTTCGACCTCGGTGGCGCGCCCCGGCGCGAGGGGCGTGACCTTCGCGGTCTGTCGCCACACCACCGCGCGGCCCTGCGCATCGACCGAGGCGTCGGCGGGGCCCTCGTGCGGGGCGCGCATCTCAAGGGTCGCGTTCTCGCCGTCGATCGTCGCCGTGAACACGCAGCCTCGCGCCTCGATGGTCGCGGTGACCGGCGCGGGCGACCCCGGTGCGGGCTCGATGGCGGCGCGGAGGCGGACGTCGGACACGGGGTATCGCGGCGCCCGCTCTCGCAGTTCGGCGACGTCGTTGTACGCCGTCCAGTCCGTGACGGGCCAGTTGGCGCCGTCCCACGCGAGGGTGGCGCCCGCTGCGGGGATGTCGATGGTGCGCCCGGTGGTGACGAGACCCTCCGCGCGCCACGGCGAGGCCCACGAACGCCCGTCGCGCACGGTGTCGAGGGGCGCCGCGTCGGACGAGTACATCGGCCACCAGAGGGCGCGCTGCACGCGGTCGGGCTTGCGCGCGATGGACCAGCCCTCGTCGGAGGCGCCGGGCGAAGCGCTGGTCGCGCCCGAGCCCTGCTTCACGAACACGTCGCCGTCCGCGAACCACAGGGTCTCACCGGGCAGGCCGACGAGGCGCTTGATGTACGACTCGTGCGGCGAGGCGGGCCACTTCACCACGATCACGTCCCAGCGCGACGGGCGGAAGAACCGGTTGTATTTCAGGATCCCGATCCGGTCGCCCGCGCGGAATGGCGCCTTGCTCTGCGTCACGCGCCGGCCCGACGATGGGTCCGTCACGGTGAGCGAGCCGACCGGGTTGGCCGCGCTCGCGCGCCCCGATCGGGCGAGCGCGAACCAGTACTCGCGCCACGAGTTCACCGACCACTCGAAGCCCGTCTGGTCGGACCGCAGCCGGTGGTGCTCGCCCATCAGCGTCGGCGCCATCGAGCCCGTGGGGATGTGGAACGACTCGAAGCAGAACCCGCGGAACACCAGCACCATCACGAACGAGATGATCAGCCCCATCGCCGCCTGCTTGGGCGTCTCCTTGGCTGGTTGGTCGTGGCTGGCGGCGCTGGCGGTCATGCGGGTGCGGGAGGATACCCGAGCGCCGCCGGTTCTCCCGGATCGCGAGGGCGCCCACAGCCCGGGGCCGCCTGCGCCGATAGTCGCTGCCGGCGCGGCTACTCTTCCGCCCCCCGCGCCACGCCCGCGCGCGGCTCGCTCCCGGAGAATCATGCCCATGAAGAACGTCCTCGTGCTCGGCGGCGGCAAGGTCGGCAAGTCGGTCGCGGAACTCCTCCTCGCCTGCGGGCGCGGCGGGTATCGCGTCACCCTCGCCGACCGCGACCCCGCCAACCTCAAGGAAGCCGAGGCCAACCTCGCACGCCTCAAGGCCCTCGCGCCCCACCCGGTCGAGTTCGCCTGCGCGGCCGTCAACGCCTCCGACCGCGCCGCCGTGCGCGCGGCGCTGAAGGGGCAGGACTACGTCGTCTGCATGCTGCCCTTCGACCTCGTTGCCGGCGTCGCGGAAGACGCCGCCGCCGCGGGCGTGCATTACTTCGACGTCACCGAGGACGTCCGCGCGACCGACGCCGTGAAGGCCCTGGCCGCGCGCGGCGCTATGAAGAGCGCCCTCGTGCCCCAGTGCGGCCTGGCGCCGGGGTACATCGCCATCGCCGCGCACGCGGTGACGCGCGAGTTCCAGCATGTTGACGACCTGATGCTGCGCGTCGGCGCCCTGCCGCAGTACCCCACGAACGCGCTGAAATACAACGTCACGTGGTCGACCGCGGGCGTGGTGAACGAGTACTGCGAGCCTTGCAACGTGATGCTCGACGGCAAACTCGTGAAGGTCCCCGCGCTCGAGGGGCTCGAGTGGTTCTCGTTCGAGGGCGTGGAATACGAGGCGTTCTACACGTCCGGCGGCGTGGGGAGCCTGATCGAGACCCTCCAGGGTGAGGGCAAGGTCGGCGCGAGCACGCGCCTGGCGTACAAGACCATCCGCTACCCCGGCCACCGCGACCTCATGAAGTTCCTGCTGCAGGACCTCAGGCTCGGCGAGCACAATCCCGCCCCCGGCAAGAACGGGCGCGTCTACGACCGCGCGCTGGCGGTGGACCTGTTGGACCACGCGATCCCGCGCGCGGCGCAGGACCTCGTGGTGGTGTTCATCAACTGCATCGGCGTGAAGGACGGCCAGCGCAGGCAGGTGAACTTCCGGCGATCGGTGCGCGCAACGGAACTCTTCGGGCGCGTCTGGCCGGCGATCGAGCTCACCACCGCCGCCGGCGTGTGCGCGATGGTGGACCTGCACCGCCTGGGCAGCCTGCCGCAGACCGGCTTCGTGCGCCAGGAACAGTGCGACCTGAAGCAGTTCAACGAGACGCTCTTCGGCCTCGCGTACGAGGCCCCCGAGCGCCTCGAGGCCGCCTGCCTCAAGCGCTGATCGCGTCGGATTGTCGCGGAACCATCACTGCGCCGCGGGGCGACGCGGGCCCGCGCCCGTGCCCGGCTTCATGCTGCGCGAGCCCGACTGACCCGAGTAGCCCGGCCCGGCGCCGCGCTTGCCCGGCCCGCCTCGCGACGGCCCCTGCGAGCCTCGCGCCCCGCCCGGCCTGCCGCCGCCGGCGTAGCCCGAGCCACCGCCCGGCTTGGAGCCCGGCTTGGCGTACGAGGACTCGTGTCGCTCGCCCGATCGCTGGCCCTTCGCAGGGCGTGCGGCGATGGCGTGCGCGTGGCGCGGG
>CAYVSR010000009.1:0-8980 GCA_964453125.1 uncultured Phycisphaeraceae bacterium
GGATCGGGATGTCGGCGAGTTCGGGGTCGCCGTCGGTGTCGATGAGGCACACCGTGGGCACGCCCAGCTTGCGCGCCTCGCGCAGGGCGTTCAGTTCGCGCTTGACGTCGACGATGACCATCGCGCCCGGCAGCTTCTCCATGTTGCGGATGCCGTCGAGGTTGCGCTTGATCTTCGCCATCTCGCGACGGAGCTGGCTCTCCATCTTCTTCGAGTAGGACGAGAAGTTCTCGGTGCGCTCGATCTCCTCGAGCTCCATCAGTCGCTTGAGGCGGGCGCGGATGGTGCGGAAGTTCGTCAGCGTGCCGCCCAGCCAGCGCTCGGTCACCACGTGCATGCCCACGTCGCGCACGCGCGTCTCGAGCACCTGGCGCGCCTGGCGCTTGGTGCCCACGAACACCACGTCGCGGCCCTCGGAGACCGTCTTGGCCAGAAACTTCCGCGCGAGCAGCAGCCCCTTGACCGTTTCCTTGATGTCGATGATGTGGATCCCGTTGCGCTTCCCGTAAATGAAGCGCTCCATCTTCGGGTTCCACGAGCCCGACCGCTGTCCGAAGTGAATCCCGGACTCGATCAGGTCCTGCACGAGAGAATTCTGCGCGGCCACGAGGGCCTTCCTTTCCACTGGCAGCGGGGCATGGTGAGAGAACGTGATCGGCGTCCGCGGCGCTCGCCGCCGGCCTTGCCCGGCGACACCACCACGACGCTCTCCCGCGAGCGGCCCGCTTCGGGTTGCACTCAGAGATACCCACCAGCCCTCGAGCCCGTACGGGCCCGCCGCTGGCCGGACGCCGATCGCGTCCGTCTGGGCCCATCCTAGCCGAATGGCCCGGTTCCCGGCAAGCCCTCGCTACGCGGCGGCGGGCCGATCCGGCCTCGTCCCCCTTCTCCTGCCACCCGGGTCGAGCGGTCCCACCGGCCGCTCAGACCCGGCCCCCGGTTCCTGAAGGCCTCGTCAGCCCTGCCCGGCCTCTTCCGGGATCCGACCGTCGATCGCGTGCGCGTTGGGCTTGCGCTCCCAGCGGGTGCCCGGGCCGCGCCGGCCCGACAACCGCTCGAGCCGGTCGAGGTAGTCGCGGAGGGAGCAGTCGTCGAAGCGGCCGAGCCACTCGACCCCCGCCGTGGGGTTCAGGGCGTTGATCCGCCCGGCGAGGTGCTCGCGCCGGAGCGAGGCTTCGGTGATGTCGTCGTGGTGGGTCAGCGTCTGGACCATGCTCGGCCTCCTCGGCCCCCTCCAGGGCCCGGCGTGCCGCGCTCCGCGCTGCCGGAGGGTGCAGATCGGACGATCCGGTCGCGACGCCGCAACTTCCGAGGACGACGATTTCGCGCGTTTGGATGGCCGCGCAGCGCAGGGCCACGCGTTGTGTGCGTCGGCGCGCGACCCACTACGGGCGCCGGAGCCCCGCACGGGCTGGTTCGCGGCCGTCGGCGCCCGGGCGCGCCTCGATACACTCGTCCCCATGGCCACCCCGAGCGCCGCCGCGCCAGTCCTCGACCACCCCACGTTCGCCCTCGTCAAGGGCGCGTTCCCCGGCGCGCGCTTCCGCGCGACGGAGTTCCGCGGCAGGGCCACGCTGATCGTCGAGCCCGCCGACCTGCACCGCGTCACGGCGTTCCTCAAGAACGACCCGCGCTGCGCGTACGACTTTCTCTCCGACGTGATCGGGATCGATTACCTGAACTACCCCGCCGCGCAGCCCGGGCGGTTCGCCGTGGTGTACGTGCTCTGCTCGTACTCGCGCGACGACCGCTTCTTCGTCAAGACCTATCTCAACCCCTCGCTGCCCACCGAGGGCATCGAAGAGGACCCCGCGCTGTATCTCGACTCGGTCTGCGACCTCTGGCCCGGCGCCGAGTGGACGGAGCGCGAGGTGTTCGACATGTTCGGCATCCGCTTCCGCAACCACCCGGACCTGCGCCGCATCCTGACGTGGAAGGACTTCCCCGCGCACCCGCTGCGGAAGGACTACCCCCTCGAGGGCCGCGGCGAGCGCGAGCGGTATCGCGTGGTGGACAGGACTGACGCGTAATCGAGCGCGAGGGCCGGGGCGTTACGAAACCAGCGCCGCGACCGCACGCGTGATCTCATCGATCGCTCGCCCGATCTCCGCTTCCGTTGTCTCGCGCGAGAGCGAAAAGCGTACGGACGAACGAGCCTCGTCCGGCGCGAGCCCCATCGCGCCGAGCACGGGGGATGGCTCGAGCGATCCCGAGGCGCACGCCGCGCCGGCCGAGGCGCACACGCCCCGCTCCGACAGCAGCATGAGCAGCGTCTCGCTCTCGACCCCGGGGAACATGATGTTTGTCGTGTTCCAGAGGCGGTACGCCGGGTCTCGCGGCCCGTTCACGCGGGCGCCGGGGCAGCGCTCCAGCAGCGCCGCTTCGAACCGGTCGCGCAGCGCGGTGAGGCGAGCCCGCTCGGGTTCGTTCTCCGGCGCGAGCCACGCGAGCGCTTCCTCCGCCGCGGCGCCCATGCCGACGATGCCCGAAACGTTCTCGGTGCCGCCGCGCCGGCCGTTCTCTTGCGTGCCGTGCAGCGCGCTGGTCACGCGCACGCCCCGGCGCACGAACAGGGCGCCCACGCCCTTGGGCCCGTGGAACTTGTGCGCCGAGCAGGTCAGCAGGTCGATGGGCGGCGCGTCGGGTGAGCCCAGGTCCACTGGTCCCTTGCCGACCCACTGCGTTGCGTCCGTGTGGAAGAGCGCCCCGCGCTGGCGGCACACCCTCGCGATCTCGCCCACGGGCTGCACCGCGCCCGTCTCGTTGTTCGCCCACTGCACGCTCACCAGCGCGACGCCCTCGTCGATCAGCGCCTCGGCGTGCGACGCGTCCACCACTCCCTCGCGCGAGACGGACAGCAGGCGGATTTCCATCGGCCCGCCCTCGCGCTCCGGGCGGCAGGCGAGTTCCGCGCAGGCGCCGCGCACGGCCTCGTGCTCGATCGGCGTGGTCACGATCGCCCTTCGCCCCGATGCGCGCAGGGCCGAGGAGAACGCCATCGTGATCGACTCTGTCCCGCCCGAGGTGAACACGACCTCGCGCGCGTCGCAGCCCAGCAGGCGGGCGACGCTCCGGCGCGAGCGCTCCACGAGGGCCCGCGCCGCCTGCCCCGGGCGGTGGGTGGACGACGGGTTGTGCCAGTTGTCGTCCAGGCACGCCGCCATCGCCTCGCGCACGCGCGGCGTGGGCCTCGTCGTCGCGTTGTTGTCGAGGTAGATCACCGCGGGCATCGTACGCCCCGCGCCCGGCGCGTCGGGCGCGGGGAACGTCTACGCTCCCCGTCAATGCCCGAAGCGCCCGGCAATCAGTCGCCGCCCGAGATCCGCGTCGAGGGGCTGCGCAAGGCGTTCAACTCGAAGGTCGTGCTCGCCGGCGTCGATCTCGAGGTCCGCTCGGGCGAGATGGTCGCCATCGTCGGCGGGTCGGGCTGCGGCAAGACGGTGCTGCTCGAGCACATCACCGGGCACATGATCCCCGACGCCGGGCGCGTGCTGATCGCCGACCACGAGCGCACGGGTTCGCCCCTCATCGACCTCGCCACGCTCACGGACGACGAGATGGACGAGATCCGACTGCACTGGGCCATCGTCTTCCAGCGCAACGCGCTGTTCTCGGGGTCCGTCTCGGACAACCTGACGCTGTGGCTGCGCGAGCACACGGGGCTGTCGGAGCGCGAGCGTCTCGGGCGCGCCCGCGCCGCGCTCGACGCCGTGGGCTTCGAGCGCGACGAGACCATCCTCGACAAGGACCGCGACGAACTCTCGGGCGGCATGGCCAAGCGGGTGGCCGTGGCCCGGGCGCTGGCGATGGAGCCCGTCCTGATGTTCTACGACGAGCCGACCGCCGGCCTCGACCCGCTGCACGCGATGCAGATCCACGCGCTGATCGCGTCCACCCACGCGAACCGCTCGGCCGGGCGGTTCGCGAACGTGGCGCGCACCACGGTGATCATCACGCACGACAAGGACCTGCTGCACCGACTCCACCCGCGCATCGTCATGCTGCACGAGGGGCGCGTGTCGTTCGACGGGCCCTACACCGCGTTCGAAGCGGACCCCTCGCCGATCATCCGTCCGTATTTCGACGCGATGCCGATGCTCAACCAGCGCAACGTGTTCTGAAGTGCGCCCCGCCGCCAGCCCGCTCAGCGCGAGCCGAGCATCAGGCGCTCGATGAGTTCACGCACGTGCAACCCCTTCGCGTCCACCGCGTGGCCGGGGATGCGCAGCGCCGCGAGCATGCCGTAGCCCAGGCCCAGGTGCACCAGCGCCCACGCGGAGATCTCGGGCGAGAAGGACTTGCCGACGGAGCCCGCCTCCTGCGCCCGCGCCACCTCGCGCGTGATGAACCGGTGCAGCGCCGCGATGTGCTCGTGCAGCGCCTTCAAAATGGCCTCGTCATCCAGCGCGGTCATGCCCTGCACGATCACGCGGTAGAGCCCGCGCCCCTCCTCGGTGACCATGGGGTTGGCGCCGATCAGGCGGCGGAGGCGCTCGCCGGGGTCCGGCGCGTCCTCGAGGTGGCGCTCCCAACGTTCGATGGTCTGCGCCCCCGAGCGCTCGATCAGCGCGACAAACAGATCGCGCTTCGAGTCGAAGTGGCGGTAGATGATCGGCTCGGTCACGCCGGCCGCCTCGGCCAGTTCCGACGTCGTCGCCCCCGCGTACCCCTTCGCCGCGAACAACTTCGCCGCGGTGTCCAGCAGCTGCTCGCGTCGCTTTGCGGCGGGAAGTCTGCTCATGGCGCGGGTCGCTCGGCGCTCCGTGGGGTGAAAGGGTGTCTCGCCCGTCGGCATCCCGTGCGGATGACCGGCCGGATCGCATGTCAGTGTACGCTTACTTCGTCCGCCCGACTCCCGAGCGCACACCGAACGCGGCGCAATCCCCCGAAATCAGTTCCGCGCGGGCGACGCCGGGGGCGGTGGCGGCACGGGGTCGTAGCCCGAGCCGCCCAGCGGGTGGCAGCGGCAGACGCGACGCGTCGTCAGCCACCCGCCGCGCAGGGCGCCGTGGGTCCGCAGCGCCTCGATGGCGTACCGCGAGCACGTGGGATCGAAGCGGCAGTGGCCGCCCATGAGGGGCGAGAGCGCCGCCTGGTACCCGCGCACGAGCAGGATGAGCGCCCGCGCCGCGATGGACGGCCGATCAGCCACCGGACTGCTCGTTCGTCGGCGGCGCGTCGGCGCTCTCCGGCGTCGCGCCCGCGCCCGAGGCTTCAGCGGCGCGCGCTCGCGCGGCGCGCTTCTCAAGGTCGCGCCCAAGCAGCGCCGCGCACGAAAGCAGGATCTCCTCGTAGCGCTTGAGCGGCAGGGGCGTGTGCGGGCGCACGCTGACCACGAGGTCAACGCCCGGCGGCAGCGCGGACTGGTTGAGCCGGAACGCCTCGCGCAGCAGGCGCTTGATCCGGTTGCGCTTCACGGCGATGCCGACACGCCGCGACACGCTCAGGCCCAGGCGCGCGTGGGTGAGCCCGTTGCGCACGCCGTAGACCACCAGCGGCCCGCGCATCTGGCGCAGCCCCTCGCGGTGCGCGGCGTTGAACTCGCGCGCGTGGGTGAGGCGCGAGGATCGGGAGAATCGGAGCCTGACGCCGGGTTCCACGCGGGGATTCTAAGGGGGGCTAGGGCGCGTGGATGGTTCGAGGGCGGTAGCAGTTGTTCGGCGAAGCGAGTTTCAGGCCTTGGGAGCGCCACCGTTTCGCGGCATCGTCCGAGCCCGCTTCGCCGACCAGTGCGTCGTGGCGCACGCAACGACAATCAGCACGCCCGAGCCTGGCGTCGGCACGAGCGAGGCGATGCGGAGACCGTGGTCCGAACCGTCGAGGGCCCCAAGAGAACTTGTGTGGTCGATCTGGTCGAACGGTGAAATCGCAGTGGAATAGTTCGCACCCCTGATGAGCCATCGACCGGGTATGGGCTCCCACCCCATCGAATCAGTCCATTCTCGTTCTCCACCGCTCGTGTCGAGCAGGCCCCAGGGGCTGACGGTCTGGGGGTACGAGCCGACGTCCGGGGGCAGGCCGTGTGTGCCCGGCATGTACCAACCGCCTGCGCTGGTCTGCGCTCCCACAGCGCCGGGGGGGCCACCGACAAGCGGCGTGGCGCTCGTCCCGGAGTACTGCCAGCAGCCCTCGTCGCCCGGGCCATACCGATTAGGGTCGTAGTACACGGCCTTGGTCCACTCGTTGAGAGACGGAAGCCAGTACCGGGCGCCCTCCTGCCGGGTGAGCGTCGCGACGTCGTATGCGCCGGTGGTGAAAGTCTCCAGAGTCGCGCCGGTCGCTGGCCGACCGTTGTGCAACCAGTTGCAATACCACGCGGAGAAGCGGAGCGACATGCTCGTGGCGACGTTGTCGGCGTGACGGCCCGAAGGGTCGGGACCCGCGATCGCGTAATTCGGTGGCTGGCTGGGGTTTGTGTTCTGCGCGTAGACATAACGCCCTAGGAATCGCGAATCGCCGCGCGTGTTGAACCCCTGCGCCTGCGCGAATGACCAGGCGACGTTGGTGAAATCGAGCCATTGGCGCACCGTCGTCTCGGTGCGGCTGATGCGGTACTCGTAGTTGACCTGACCGAGGTCGGGGAACGCACCGAGGAAGGAATAGAACCGTTCCTTCGGCAGCGCCGCGCGGTTCCCGGCGTGTGTGATCGTCACGAAGTCGTGCCCGTAACTCGGCGGCGCTCCCGCCCCGGGGCGCGCCCGGGCGCCCGCGCTGATTCCCAGCGCAAGGGCGAGCGTCACGATGGGCGTCACCGCGCCCGAACGCCTGCCTCGCATCGAACCTGACAGCCAAGCCATGGGGCGCCTCCGGCGGCGTGTGCCGTCGCCGGGCGCAAGATACCCCGATCCGTGGCGCTAGGCCAGAAAAAAGCAGCGAAACCGCCCCAAACGCCAAGCATCACGCCGCGGCGGAGTCCGTGTCCGGCTCGGGGCCGATCACGGAGACGGCGTCGGCTTCGGCGCTCGCGCCGGCATCGACGCCCAGCGCGTCCTCGCGCACGAGGGGCTTGCCCTTCGCGTCCGTCAGCGCGCCGCCGTGCTTGTCGCGGATGATCGGGATCGGGTGCGCCTTCTCGTGGGCGGCGAGCGCCTTCTCCCACTTCGTGCGCACCTCGTCGGGCAGTTCGGCCCACTTGCCGCGCCCGCGGCACTTGGGGTAGCCGCTGCACGAGAGCCACGGCCCGCGCACGCCGTTGCGCAGCACGAGGTTCCGCTGCTTGCACTTCTCGCACTGGATGTCCGTCGCGAGCGCGGGGACGCTGGGCGCGAGCACCTGGCCCTTCTTGTCGGCCTTCAGGATGCTGGAGCACTCGGGGTAGCCCGAGCAGCCGTAGAACGGGCCGAAGCGGCCGACGCGCTTGATCATCGCCTTGCCGCACTTGGGGCAGAGGACGTCGGAGGTCTCGATGGGCTGTGGCTTGCCCTCGCGGTCGATGGGGCTGGCGTAGTCGCAGTCGGGGTACCGCGAGCAGGAGAGGAACCTGCCGCTCTTGCCGAAGCGGTACACCATGTCGGCGTCGCACTTCTTGCAGCGGTATTCCTTGGGGGCGGGCTGCGTCTCGGCCTTGGCGTGGGTGAGTTCGTCGTGGGCGCGGTCGAGCTGCTTCTCGAAGGGCACGTAGAACTTGCGGAGGACGTCCACCCAGTCGGTGTGCTCGTCCTCGATCTTGTCCAGTTCCTTCTCGAGGTCGCGGGTGTAGCCGACCTCCATGATCTCGGGGAAGGCCTCGATGAGTTTGTCGGTCACCACCTCGCCCAGGTCGGTCGCGTAGAGCCGCCGGTCGCCCGGGGGCTGGTCGACGTACTTGCGGTCGAGGATGGTCGAGATGATCGAGGCGTACGTCGAGGGGCGGCCGATGCCCTCGCTCTCGAGTTCCTTGATCAGCGACGCCTCCGAGAATCGCGCCGGCGGGCTCGTGAACTTCTGCTCGGGCTCGATCGCGAAGGGCGAGAAGGGCTGGCCTTCCTTGAGCGCCGGCAGCGTCTGCTCGTCCGCCGCCTGCGGCACGCCAGCCACGCGGTAGAACCCGTCGAACGCGAGCACGCGCCCGGTGGCGCGGAAGGTCAGTTCCTTCTTCGCGTTGCCGCCGGTGTTCCCGCCGCGGATGGTCACCGCGGTCGAGTCCCACTGCGCGGGGACCATCTGGCAGGAGACGAAGCGCTGCCAGATGAGCGTGTAGAGGCGGAGCTGATCGGGCTTGAGGGCCTTGGCGACGCGCTCGGGGGGGTAGTCGAGCGAGGCGGGGCGGATGGCCTCGTGTGCCTCCTGCGCCGCCTTGTTCGACGACGAGAAGAAGTTGGGCTTCTCGGGCAGGTACGTGTCGCCGAACGAGCGCTTGATGTACGCCCGGGCCATCTCGAGCGCATCGCCGGAGATGTGCGTCGAGTCCGTACGCATGTAGGTGATGAGGCCGACGGCGCCCTCGCCCGCGATCTCGACGCCCTCGTAGAGCTGCTGCGCGGCGCGCATGGTGCGCTGGGCGCCGAAGCCCAGGCGCGACGAGGCCGCCTGCTGCAGGGTTGACGTGATGAACGGCGGGGGCGGGCGCGTGGAGGTGCGCTTGGTCTCGATGCCCGTGACGCGGTAGGGCGTCTTGGGGTCCACCGTGCCGTGCACCGTGCGCACCGTCGCCGCGGGGCCCTTGCCCTTGGGGTCGGCGGTCTGCGTGGTCTTGACGCCCGTGAGGCCGGCGATGGTCGCGATCTCCGCGGCGCGCACGCCGAGGTCGCCGGCGCCCGAGAGGTCGAACTTCTCGCCCCCGATCTCGACGAGGTCCGCCGTGATCGCGCGGTTCGATTCGAGCCACGCGTTCTGCGCCTTGACAGTGGGGGGGTTGCCCTTCTCGTCGCGCTGGGCGAGGAGCGCGGACCACTGCGGCGCCAGTTTCGCGGCGAGGGCCTGCTCGAGCGCGAATCGAGCCGTGACTGCGCAGTATTCGTCGGGGATGAACGCCCGGATGGCGCGCTCGCGCTCGACGACA
>CAYVSR010000009.1:8990-18525 GCA_964453125.1 uncultured Phycisphaeraceae bacterium
ACGCTCTGCACGCGCCCGGCCGAGAGGCCGCGAGCGACCTTCTTCCAGAGCAGCGGCGAGACCTGGTATCCCACGATGCGGTCGAGCACGCGGCGCGCCTGCTGCGCGTTCACCTTGTTCTCGTCGATCGGGTGCGGGTGGTCGAACGCCCGGGTGATCTCCGCCTTGGTGATCGCGTTGAACACCACGCGCTTGGCCTTGCTCGGCGGGACGCCAAGTTCGGCGGCGAGGTGCCACGCGATCGCCTCGCCTTCGCGGTCCAAGTCGGTCGCGAACCAGACCTCGGCGGCGGACTTCGCCGCGCGCTTGAGTTCGTTCACCGTCTTGGACTTGCCGGGGAGCACCTCGTACGTGGGGCGGAAGTCGTGCTTGAGGTCCACACCGGGGACGGGGCTCTTGTCGCCCTTCTTGCCCTTGGTGGGCAGGTCGCGCACGTGGCCGACGGACGCCTTCACCACGAAGTTGGGGCCCAGGTATTTGTTGATCGTCTTCGCCTTGGCGGGCGACTCGACGATCACCAGCTGCTTGCCGCGCGTCGCGGTCGCCGCGGCTTCGGCGTGGGCTTCGTCGTCGCCGCCCGCGGCGTCGGGAGCGGCCTGCGCCGGGCCCTTCAGCGGCTTCTTGGAGCCCGCCTTCGAGCGCGACGGCGCCGCCTTGGCCGATTTTGTTCGGGTTGTGGAAGGTGATTTCGCCATGTGATCCCGACTTCTCGGTCCTCCCAGTCGGCCTTTCGACGCACCGAGGTAAGGAACGGTAGCAGGAAATGTCAAGCCGGTCGGACCCGATTCATCTCCCCCAAAGCGGTTGCCACCCGCTCCGCGGCCTCCCGTTCGAGGGCCGCGTCCCCGGCGAGTTCGACCTGACGCTCGGGGGGGGCGATGGTTCCCAGGCGGCGCAGCCACGTCCGCTGGTTCTTGGCGAAGCGGCGCGTGTCCACCTTGATCCGCTCAAGCGTTTCTTCGACGGCGTGCGCCGGGAGCGGAGCATCGGGGCGATCGAGCGCCTCGAACGCCTCCGCGAAGTGGGCATAGCCGATCGCCTCGCGCGCCTGGGCGCCCAGGCGCCCGGCGATCCAGAGCCCGCGCACCTCGCCTTCGAGCCCGGCGTCCGCCATGGCGCGCACGCGGGCGTTGATGCGCCGGTTGAGCGCCTCGGTCGGCCGCTCGATGCGCACGACGAGGGCGTCCTCGCGCGACCGGCCGGCTCCCCACTGCGACTGCATCTCGCTGATCGGCCTGCCCGTGGCGCGGTGCACCTCCAGCGCGCGGATGGTGCGCCGCTCGTCGTTGGGATGGATGCGTGCCGCGGCGGCGGGGTCGGCGCGCTCCAGTTCGGCGCGCCGGGCGCCGGGGTCGAGGGCGCGCAGCGCGTCTCGCAGCGCGGGGTCGGGCGCGGGGCCGTCGAAGAGCCCTTCGAGCAGCGCGCGCACGTGCAGCAGCGAGCCCCCGACCACCACGGGCAGGCGCCCGCGCGAGAGGATGTCGGCGATGGCGCCCTCGGCGAGGCCGAGCCACTCGTCCACGCTGAAGGTGTCGGTCGGTTCGCGGATGTCGATGAGGTGGTGGGGGACCTCGGCGCGCTGCGCGGGCGTGGGCTTGGCCGTGCCGATGTCCATGCCGCGGTAGATCTGCATCGCCTCCGCGGAGATGAGCTCGCCGCCGGGCAGCCCGAGGGTCGGCGCGGCGCGGGCGATCGCGAGCGCCAGGTCGGACTTTCCCGACGCGGTGCAGCCGACGATGACGGGGAACGCTCGCATGGGGTGGCGGCGTCACTCTACGGCGTGGCGCCCCCGCCCGGTATTATGCCCGCCCTTTCCGGCGGAGGAGGCGCAGCGTGGCCAAGCGATCCATCACCGGCGTCGATGTCTCGGGCAAGCGCGTGCTCATGCGCGTGGACTTCAACGTGCCGATGGAGGGCGGCGTCATCTCCGACGACCGGCGCATCCGCATGGCGCTGGCGTCGATCAGGTCGGTCGTCGACCGGGGCGGACGCCTCGCGCTCATGTCGCACCTCGGGCGGCCGTCGGCGAAGGGGTACGAGAAGGAGTTCAGCCTCGAGGCCTGCGCCGTGCGCCTGGGCGAACTGCTGGGGAAGAGGGTGGCGTTCCCCTCGCACGACTGCGCGGACGGGGCGGCCGCGGCGGCGGTGCACGCGATGAAGAACGGCGACGTGGTGATGCTGGAGAACGTGCGTTTCCACGAGGCGGAAGAGAACAAGAAGAAGACGGCGGACCAGGGCGCGCACGCCGCGCGCCTGGCGCCGCTGGGCGACATCTACTGCAACGACGCCTTCGGCACGTGCCACCGCAAGGACGCGAGCATGGTCGCCGTGCCGAAGGCGATGAAGGCGCAGGGCAAGGCGTGCGTGTGCGGGCTGCTGGTCGAGAAGGAGATCAGATACCTGCACGGCGCGCTCGAGACGCCGCGCCGGCCGTTCTACGCCGTGCTCGGGGGCGCCAAGGTCTCGGACAAGATCGGGACGATCGACCGGCTGCTGGCCATCACCGACGGGGTGATCGTGGGCGGGGCGATGGCGTACACGTTCCTCAAAGCGCAGGGCGTCGGCGTGGGGGCCAGCCGCGTGGAGGAAGACCGCTTGGCGGACGCGAAGCGCATGCTCGACGCGGCTCGCGCCGCGGGCAAGCCGCTGCACCTGCCGACCGACCACGTGTGCGCGAAGTCCTTCGAGGAGAACCCGGCCGAGGTGCGCACCTTCACCGGCGCCATCGAGCCGGGCTGGATGGGGCTCGACATCGGCCCAGCGACGCGCGCGGCGTACGCGGCGCTCGTCTCGAACGCCGGCACGGTCGTCTGGAACGGGCCCATGGGCGTGTTCGAATGGGCCAAGTTCGAGGCCGGCACCCGCGCCGTCGCGGACGCCCTCGTCGCCGCGACGACGAAGGGCGGCGTGACGATCGTCGGCGGGGGTGACTCCGCGGCGGCGGCAGAGCAGTTCGGCGTGGCCGAGAAGGTGAGCCACGTCTCCACGGGCGGGGGCGCGAGCCTCGAGATGCTCGAGGGCAAGCGCTTCGCCGCGGTGGACTTGCTGGACGAGGCCTGAGCGACGCGGGTTCGAGCGCCCCAACGGGGCGCCAGATCGTTGCCACGGTCCGCGCCGCGCCTCGCGAAGCGCGACCGTGGAAAGTCGGTCCGCTTATTTCGTCCGGTGCACAAGCGTCGCCGCGCGCACCTGCACGCCCTTGAGGCGGCTGGAGAGGGCCTCGCGGTTGGGGGCGTTCTCCATCGCGTTGTCGAGGGAGATCATCTCGGTCTCGACCAGTTCGGCGAGCGAGTGGGTGTAGGACCGCATGCCGTCGGCCATCGAGCCGTTGATGATCGCGGGGATGTCCTCGTCGTGCCCCTCGCGGATGCGCTCCTTGACGGTGGCGTTGTTGAGGAGGACCTCGGTGGCGGGCACCGCCTTGGCGCCGTGGGTCGCGTCGGTGTTGGCGGGGATGAGGCGCTGGGCGCAGATGGCCTTGAGGGAGTTGGAGAGGGAGGACCGCAGGAACTCGTGCTCGTTCTGGGGGAAGAACTCGATGATTCGTGAGAACGCCTGCATGGCGTCGGCGGTGTGGAGCGAGCCGAAGACGAGGTGGCCGGTCTCGGCGGCCTGGATGGCGGCGAGCACGGTGTCGTGGTCGCGCAGCTCACCGATGAAGATGATGTCGGGGTCCTGGCGGACGACGAACTTGAGGGCGTCGCGGTAGGTGGGGACGTCGAGGCCGATTTCGCGCTGGCTGATGATGCTCTTGCGCGGGTGGAAGTGGTACTCGACGGGGTCCTCGATGGTGATGATGTTGCACGCGCGCGTCTGGTTGATGCGCTCGATCATGCAGGCCAGCGTGCTGCTCTTGCCCGAGCCGGTCACGCCCACGACGAGCACCAGCCCCTCCATGGCCTGATCGGCGATGGTCTCGTAGATCTTGGGGAGGTGGAGGGATTCGAACGTGGGGATGGAGGGTTTGATGCGCCGGATGGCGCCGTGCATCCCGCCGCCGGCGCGATAGATGTTGCAGCGGAAGCGGTCCACGCCCTCGTGGTAATGGTGCTCGAGTTCGCCGCTGGCGCCGGCGCCGCCCGCGGCTGCGCCGCCTTCGGCGCCGGGCGAGGCGCCCTGGGGCGCGGGGGAGCCCGGGGCGCGCAGCGCGGCCTCGCGGGCCATCATGGCCTTGGTGTCGAGGAAGGTGGAGAAGTCGAGGTCGCCGGCCTTGTCGAATCGCTCGCGCAGCCCGGGCGGGATGATCTCGCCCATGAGGCGGTCGGTGTCCTGCTCGGAGAGCGGCGGCAGGCCGAGGGCGCGCAGCTCGCCGCCGATCCGGAAGACTGGGGGCATGCCGACCTTGATGTGCAGGTCGGAAGCGTCGTAGCGCCCCATGTTGAAGAGGAGCTGCTTCATCGACACCTGCGGGACGGCCATGGGGCGGCTCCTTGCGAGGGGGTTCGGCGAGCGGGACCAAGGTACCACGCCGGTCGCGGGCGCCGTCGCGGAGGCGCGAGCGCTCGCGGGAAAAAAGAAAAGCCCCGGACGGGTGGCCGTCCGGGGCGTTGGAGATTCAACCGACGATCAGGTCAGAGAGAGGTCTCTCAGTTCGTCGCCGTGCAGGGCACGCCGAAGCCGGAGAGCACGAGGTTGAGGTCGGTGAAGTTGACCGCGTTGTCGTCCGGCACGCCGTCGTTGTTGGCGTCGGGGCCAACGTTGCCGGTGATGTCAACGCCGGACTGGCCGAAGAAGCCGAGGACGTTGTTGAGGTCGGTGAAGTTCACGACGCCGTTGTTGTCGGTGTCGCCGAGGCAGGGGAGCGACCAGGCGCGGATGTTGTCGGTGTAGAGGATCGAGCCGACCGGGGCGGTGTCTTCGTCAGAGCCGAGGTAGAACAGACGGTCCAGGTCCTTGTGGGTGCCGTTCGCCAGCGAAGCGAGCGGGTCAACCACGACCGCGAGGCCGTTGTTGGGGCCGCCGGTGAAGCGGAGCAGCCGACCGTTGATGCGGAAGGTGAGCTTCGCGCCGGTGCTGCGGGAGATGGAGAGGTTGAAGGTCTGATTGAACCCGACGCCGAAGGCCGAGAGGCCCGTGCCCGAGTCGATCCAGTCGGTCGCGAACGGATCGGCCATCGTCGGGGCCAGGATCTGGGCCCAGAAGGTGCCGGTCACCGAGGAGAACGTGAGGCCGGTCACGCGGGCGAACTGGGTCGCCGCGATGGTGGCCTGGGCGGCCGACCACGTGCGGGAGGTCGTCCCGTCCGTGAGGCGCATGTCCGCACGGGCGGTCCAGCCGCGGGTGCCCGAGGCCGTGACCTTGGGCAGACCCGTGGAGGCCTGCGTGAAGGACGCGAACTCCGGCGTGTTGGGGGCGCCGGCGGGGGTGTCACGGAACACGTTCTCCATCTTCAGGAGCTTCGTGGTGCCGTCGACGTTGAGGCTGACGATCGGCATGTTGGGAGCCGAAGACCAGCGGAACGGCGTGACGGGGTTGTTGTCATCGTCCATGATGCCGATCGTCACGTTCTCGATGCCCCACTCGAGATCGTCGTTGTAGACGAGCGTGAAGGGGGGGAGGGTGACGGGCGGGAGGACCGAGCAGGTCAGAAGGATGTTGTCGTAGTCGCACGCGTTGCCGACGCCGGGCTGGTTGTTCTCGCACTCGAAGTCGATGCGATCGATCGAGTTGACGAAGGACGTGCCGACGTGGACGTTCGAGCCGGCGACCGAGACCGTCATGTTGCGGTTCTGGTCGACGTCGAAGCACACGTTGCGGAACGAGTTGAACGTCCAGTTGACGCCGGTGTCAACCGCGTCGGTGCCGATGATCGGCAGGCCGCCGTTGCCGTTGGGGCCGGGGTTGTAGGGATCGACGGTGGCTTCGTCGTCGATCGGGTTGTACGCCGAGTTGATCTGGACGTACATGCGGGAGGTGTAGGGCGGGTTCGCCGGGTCGAAGCGGCCGATGATCAGGCGGCTGATGAAGTCGTTGTCCGTGAGGGACAGCGGGGCGATCGTCTGCACCGTCGCGTTGGGCGCGAAGAGGCTCGTCGCCATGCGGACTTCGGTGCAGATGCGGAGGGGGCCGACGCCCGACGCGGTCGCGAGGGGCAGGGTGCGGCCGTTCTCGCGGCGGTAGCGGTCGTCGTTGAAGAAGTTGTTGCGACGGAGGAACTGGTTGCCGGACTCGTCCTGGATGAAGGCCTTGGCCGAGAGGGCGTCGAACACGACCGTGGACTGACCGGCGATCGGGCCGGCGAACATCCACTCGAAGTCGTCGAGGAACTGGCCGCCGGCGCACTCGAGCGTCGGGGGCACGGGCAGCACGAACTCGACGCCTTCGATCGTCATGTTGTCGATGTAGCACGCGTCGTTGTCGACCTCGTAGCCACCGGCGAACGCCATGCGATCGATGCGCCCGACCTGGATGCCCAGGGCGTCGTAGATCGTGACTTCGGTGCCGGGGCCACCCATGTTGAAGTCGATCTTGTGGAGCAGGTTGCCCGTGGTGTCGGTCTCATGGGCGATGCGGAACCACTGCGCGACCGGCACGGGGACCTGCTGGCCGGCCTGCGGGTGGCCGGTCGGGAACAGGCAGGGCACGAACAGACCGGTCAGGAACGCCGCCGGGTCAGGCCCGAGGGTGAAGAAGTCCGGGATGGCGCCGATGGGCAGACCGATGCCCGTCGTGGTGTTCTCGCCGCCCCACAGGAGGCGACCGATGATGAAGCCCGACGAGACGTACGTGGGCTCGGACGTCCAGAGGGACGTGATCGCCGTCACGTAGGTGTCGTGGACCACGCGGCAGTTCTGGCCGGTGTCCGGACGGAACACGTACCGGATGGCCGGGGCGCCCGAGCCGGTGTTCGTCTTGGCGTAGTTGTAGCGGCACCAGCGGCCGAAGAAGACGTTGGGGCCGAACGCGGGCGGGTTGACGAAGCCGCGAAGCTTGACGGTGCTGTTGCCAGCGACGGTCTCGGTGACGGCGCCGTACTGCGGGATGACCAGCGGGGCCGTCGCAGCCGAGAAGTGCGGCTTGCCCGTGACGCCGGCGGCGGCGCCGCCCCAGACGACGGTGTCGGTCTGGTTCACGAGTTCGGCGGGCAGGGTCGCGAGCGTCTCGAAGGTCGAGAGGGCGGTCGCGAGCGCGCCGTCGGCGCCGGCCGAGCCGCGACCGACCTGACCGAACTGACCCGAGAGGTCGAGGCTACCCGTGGCGCCCGGCTTGCCGGCGACGAAGGGGAACTCCGGACGGACGGGGGTGCCGTCCGCGTTGAACTCGCGGAAGTCCGTCTTGGACTCCTTGGCAATGGCGGGAAGCCCGATCGCCAGGCCGACCGCTCCTGCGAGCAATCCGATTCTCATGATTGAATCTCCTCAAGGCGACACGCCAGAACAGCGTGCGCACGACTGGAATGCGACCACCGCATTCGACTGGGTTCCCCCGGCGCCGCGCCGGGGCGGGAACGACTTGTGACGCCCGCGACCGCCGCGGGCGGGAACAAACTGAGCGGTCGGGCGTCAGGGCCCGACAATCACCGTGGCGCGCACGAGCCCCTGCGGGCTTCGACACGCGACCTTTCAACCGTCCGGCCCGAACTCCTCGGCCGGCCGACCCTCACGAGGACCAACACTCCCCGGAACGTCTCGTCTCACTCGCCCTGCGCGGTCTCCGCCGCGCGACCCGCGAACACACCGGGCGGCCAACCACCGCCCGCCTGCCGCGACGCATTGCATAGATTGCACCGGGATCAAACCGTTTTCAAGGGGGCTGTCCCGGATTCTCCAGAATATCTTGCGCGTCCCGGAACCAACAGCGCGCGCCTCCAGCCGCGCCCGTTCCGGCCCACTTCCGCCGCCCGTTCGGGCGTCGCCCATGCCCCCGCGCCCGGGAATCCGGCCGTTCGGGACGCGCCCGGCGGGTTCGGGCGTCGCCGACCCGCTCGGGTGGCGGGGCGCCGGGGGTATAGTGCGCCTCCAACCGAGGGTCGTCCCCCGACGTGGCGGGGCTCAAGCCGACCCGCCACAACCCTCGCCGACGGCGGACTTGCCCCGACCGGAGCGACCGATACGCTCTGCCCCGAGCGCGGACCCATGAACGACTGGTTTGACGCCGAGCAGCATGTCGAACGAGCCCACGAGGCCTACGAGGCCGGCCGCTGGGACGAAGCGGAGACCGAACTCCGCGAGGCGCTGTCGCTCAACCCGTCGCGGGCCGAGTGGCACTTCAACCTCGGCCTCACGCTCGAGGCCGCCGGGCGCCACGAGGACGCGCTCCGCGCCTTCTCGGACGCGCACGACCTCGAGCCGGGCGATGCGCACACCCTGATCGCGCTGGGGATCAACGCCCTCCGCGCCGACAAGGCCCGCGACGCCATCGCGTGGCTTGAAGAGGCACAGCGCCTCGAGCCCGACCGCGCAGACTCGTACATCCACCGCATCGAGGCCTTCGCGCGCCTGGGCGAGCACGAGCAGGCCGAAACGATGTACTACCTCGCGCAGCAGTGCGAGGGTGGCGACTCGGCGCTGGCGCTGGCGCACCTGGCCGACTCCCTGATGGACCGGTCGCTGTACGACAAGGCCATCTGGTGCCTGCGCGAGGCGGCCCACGTTGACCCGCACCTGCCCGAGGTGCACGCGAGGCTCGCCGAGGCCTACGCCGCCACGGGGCGCCACGAGCGGGCCCGCCAGCTGTACCTCCGCGAACTCCGCGAGGACCCCGGCTCGATCGACACGCTGCTCGATCTGGGCGACCTGCTGGTCGAGATGGGCCGGCTGGCCGAGGCGGGCGAGAAGTACCGTCGCGTGCTCGAACTCGAGAGCGACCACCGCGAGGCGCACTTCGCGCTGGGCGAACTGGCGCTGCGTCAGGGGAGTGATCGCGACGCGCTGGCCGCGTTCCGCGTGCTCCTTCGCCTCGAGCCCGACTTCCCCGGGGTGCGCCGGCGCGTGGCGTCCATCCTGCTGCGCCGCGGCGACGTGTCGGACGCCCGGAAGCTGCTCCGGGCCGACCTCCGCCTGCTGCGCCGCCAGCGCGACGGCGCCGACGCGCCGCCAGCGCACCCGCTCACGCTCGACGACCAGGCGGCGCTGGGCGACCTGCTCCTTGACGCGAAACTGCACGCCGACGCGCTCGAGGTCTTTCGCGCCGTGGCGTCCGAGCGCTCGGGCGACGGCGGCGCGCTGCACTGCGTCGCCGTCGCCGCCTTCCGCGCCGGCGACAGCGAGACCGGCGTCCGCGCCAGTCGCTGGGCGCTCGAGACCACGCCGGCGCCGGCCCCCGCGGTGCGCCTCGCGGCGCTGCACAACCTGGCCCTCTCGCAGATGCACGCCCGGCGCTGGAAGCGCGCCCGCGCGTGGCTGCGCCTTGCCGAGGCCATCGACCCCGACGACCACGGCGTGCGCCGGATGCGCGCCGCTCTCCGCCTGCGCCGCGTCGCCTCGCTGGGCGCCTCGCTCGCGCGGCTGATGGTGCGGCGGCGCGGGCGTGGGTGAATCAGCCGAAGACGTGAGAGGGCACGTCGCCCCGGTCCGGCGGCGCGGGCGGGGGCGCG
>CAYVSR010000010.1:0-16099 GCA_964453125.1 uncultured Phycisphaeraceae bacterium
CTCAACTCGAATCGATCCTTGCTGCAAACCCGCCAAGCTCGTCGTCATGACTCAAAATATGCCCACCTCCCTCGAAACCCCCGTCCATCCCTACGCCCCTTCCGCCGAGTTCCCGCTCGGCGCCGGGCCGCGACCCATCCAGTTCCGCGAGGCGCTGCGCGAAGCGATGAGCGAGGAGATGCGCCGCGACGAGCGCATCTTCCTGCTCGGCGAGGAGGTCGCGAACTACCAGGGCGCGTACAAGGTCTCGCAGGGCATGCTCGAGGAGTTCGGCGACAAGCGCATCGTCGACTCGCCCATCTCCGAGAACGGCTTCGCCGGCCTCGCCGTGGGCGCCGCCATGTACGGCCTGCGCCCGATCATCGAATTCATGTCGTGGTCCTTCTCGCTTGTCGCGGCGGACCAGATCCTCAACAACGTCCCCAAGATGCTCTACATGTCGGGCGGGCAGTGGGGGTGCCCGGTCGTGTTCCGCGGGAACGACGGCGCCGGCGGGCAGCTGGGCTCCACGCACTCGTGGTCCGTCGAGGGGCTCTACTCGAACGTGCCGGGCGTGAAGATCGTGATCCCGTCGAACGCGTACGACGCGAAGGGGCTGCTCAAGACTGCCATCCGCGACGAGGACCCGGTGTTCTTCCTCGAGTCGGAGCGCATGCTGGGCGACAAGTCGCACGTGCCAGACCCGGCGGACGGCGACCTGCTCGTGCCGTTCGGCCAGGCCGCGCTTCGGGCGCAGGGCGACGCGTGCACGCTGGTCTCGTTCGGGCGCCCGGTGAACTTCTGCATCGAGGCCGCCAACGAGCTGCGAGAGAAGGACGGCGTCGAGGTCGACGTGCTCGACATGCGGACGATCCGCCCGCTGGACATCGACGCGGTGATCCGCTCGGTCCAGAAGACGGGGCGGCTGGTCGTCGTCGATCAGTCGTGGCCCTTCGCGAGCGTGGCGAGCGAGGTGATCACGCAGACGTGCGAGCGTGCGTTCGACTGGCTGGACCACCAGCCGCTGCGCGTGAACAGCGACGACGTGCCCACGCCGTACGCGAAGTCGCTCGAGGCGGCGTTCCTGCCGAACGCCAGCAAGATTGTCGCTGCGGTCAAGAAGACGCTACAACTGGTGTGACGCACGGAGACTCGCCTTTGGCAATCGAAATCACCATGCCGCGCCTCTCCGACACCATGCAGCAGGGCACGGTCGTCAAGTGGAATGTGAAGGAGGGTGACGCCGTCAAGGCCGGCGACATCCTCGCCGACATCGAGACCGACAAGGCGACCATGGAACTCGAGTCCTTCGACGCCGGCACCGTCGCGGCGCTGGTCGCGAAGGAAGGCCAGAACGTCGGCGTCGGGTCGGTGATCGTCGTGCTCGCCGCGAAAGGCGACGACGCGGCCGAGATCAAGGCGAAATTCGGCGGGGCATCTGCCGGCGCGCCGGCGAAGGCCGCGTCGGCGCAGCCGGCCGTTCGGGCACAGCAGGTTTCCGCGTCGTCCTCCGGCGGCGCTCCTGCCGCGCGGAACGGCGCAGGCGCGAGCGCCGTCGCCGTTGTGGCCGAACCGGAGCCGACGCCCGTCGGAGGGCGCGTGTTCGCTTCCCCGCTCGCGCGAAAGGTCGCGGACGATCTCGGCGTCGATCTCAACCGTGTCACCGGCACGGGCCCGTCGGGGCGCATCACGAAGGCCGATGTCGAGGCGGCGCTCGATTCCGCATCGGCCGCGGTCGATGAGGCGGCCGGCCTTCTTCAGACTCGCGGGCCGCAGACAGCACGGGGTGAGACCAAGGCCTCCTCAACGGCCAAGCCCGGCGCCCGCCCCGGCCTCGCCACGGCAATCGCCGCGGCGCCCGCGCTCCGCGACGACGTCGAACCGCTCGAGGACCGCGTCGTCTCCCTCTCGAACATGCGGCGCACGATCGCGCAGCGCCTGGTGCAGTCCAAGACGACGATCCCGCACTACCAGGTCACGCTCGCCGTCAACATGGACCCGCTGCTCACCCTGCGCGAGCAGCTCAACGCGCAGCTCGCGTCGCAGGGCGTGAAGCTCTCGGTCAACGACTTTCTCGTCCGCTCGTGCGCCCTCGCGATGCACCAGCATCCGTTCGTCAACGCCTCGTGGGACGCCTCGAACCCCCAGGAGCCCAGCATCCGCCTCAACGGGCGCGTGAACGTGGGCGTCGCGATCGCGCTCCCCACTGAGCGCGGCGGGGGGCTCGTCGTCGCCACGCTGCGCGACGCCGACCGCATCGGCCTGCGCGTCATCTCCTCGCAGACCAAGGCCCTCTCTGAGAAGGCCCGCGCCAAGGGCCTCACCATCGACGAGCAGTCCGAGTCCACCTTCACCATCAGCAATCTGGGCATGTTCGGGGTCGAGCACTTCACCGCCATCATCAACCCCCCCAACTCCGCGATCCTGGCGGTCGGCGCCGCGGTCAAGAAGCCCGTCGTCCGCACCGTCAACGGCATGGATCAGGTCGTCATCGGGCACGAGATGCAGATGACCATGTCCAGCGACCACCGCGTGATCGACGGCGCCATGGCCGCGCAGTTCCTCAACTCTGTGAAGCAGTTGCTCGAGAGCCCGGCGGCGCTGCTGGTCTGATCCGCGGTTCGCGCGCCAAGGAGACCCGACATGGATCCGGTGTGGGTTGTCGGCGGCTTCGCGGGACTCTGCGTGCTGGCTCTGCTCATCGCGGCGGTCGCGTCGAGCATGCACGCGCGCGGGAGGCCGACAGGGCATGACGCTGGCGGCGTCGGGTCCGGCGCCTCGGGATGGTTCGGCGACGGTGATTCCGGCGGGGATTGCGCCGACTCGGGTGGCGGCGGAGATGGTGGCGGCGGAGGCGGCGGAGACTGAGCCCGCCGACGGCGCCGTCGACTTCGCCGATCTCAACATCGTGCGGAACAACTTCGGCCGGAACTGCTGACCGGCGCCCTCACGGCTCCACGATGAGATCGTACGGCTTGGCTTCGAACCCGAAGCGGTCGGCGCGGGCGGCGCGGATCGTGGCGCCCGTCGGGAAGACGTCGAACGCCTTGGGCGTCGCGGTGTTCTCGCCGAAGACGCGCCCTTTCGGCAAACAGAGCACGAGCCCGCGCTCGTCACCCATCGCCCACCAGTTGTCCGTGCCGCGAGGGTACGCCTCGAGCCCGAGCCGCTCGTGCAGGCGCCGGGCGTGCGAGCCGGGGTCCTCCACCACGAATCCGATCTCGCTCGCGTACAGGATGTCCGCCGCGGTGAACGGCCCGGGCGCATCGCCGGGCAGGTCGTGGCGCGCGATGTACTCGACGATGTTGAACGCGGGGTCGAAGAAGAACACCGAGTGCGCGTTCCAGTGCGAGAAGTGGCGCACGTCGTCGGGGTAGTCGGGATCGCGCAGCGCGATCGGCGTCGGCACGAGGGGCGTGCGCTCCAGTTGCCACTCCCGCGCGAGACGGATCTTGTTCCTCGGGATGTTGAACGCGAAGTGGTAGAACGCGCCCTCCGCGCCCGGCTCGCCCGGCGCGACGGGCCGGAACTCAAGGCGCGTCGCCCCCGCGCCGAACGCGACGAGGTCCGCCCGGCTCTCGATCACCGGGAATCCCAGGAGCGACTCGTAGAACCGGCGCATCTCCGCCAGCGGCGTCGAGGTCAACAGCCTGATCTCGCGGATGCGCGGCTCGGCGGTCGCCACCGGCGCACCCGGGACAGCCGGCGCCGGGCCGCCCGCCGCGAGCGCGTCGTGCGCGAGCAGCGTCGCCGCGGCCGCGCGCGAAGCCCGCGACAGGAACTCGCGCCTCGCGATCTGGTGCATGGCTCGTACCATGGGGTCGCCAATCTCCCGCACGCCAGGCCGCTCAGCCGGCGCTGGTCTCGCCCGGGTCGGCGCGCGGCCCGCTGGCGACCGGGTCGGTGAGGTACGGCTCGATCATCGCCCAGTCGTGGTCCGGGACGCCCGAGCACCTGATCAGCGCCAGCCCCGCCTCCTGCAGCGCCTCGTCGATCATCCGGTCCCGCGTCTCCGCGGTGGCCTTCCGCTCGCGCGCCTCGATTTCCAGCGCGACGACCGGCGACCAGTCGCGCATGCGGCAGATCACGAAGTCAACAGCGCGGAGGCGCACGCGCCGGCGCCAGTTGCGCCAGTCGTCGATCGGCCGACCCTTGGGCGAGGTCGGCGTGAGCAGCGCGTCGAGGCGCACCTGCGGGCACATCACGAACCCGCCCGGCATACGCACCGCGATGGACGCGGCGTACTCGCGCTCGCGCTGGGTCAGGATCGACCTGCGCAGCTTGAACGGCGGGCGCGTCAGCGCCAGCGGACCGTCGGGCGTCATCACCGTGCGCGACTCGACGTGCTCCGAAGGCTTGGCCAGCAGCCACTCGACCTCGTCGCCAGACCATCGCGGCGCCGGCGCGGTCGGCCCCTGCGTCATGTACGCCCCCGAGTCCGTCAGGTCCTCGATGGGCTTGAACACCTCGCGGGGTTGTTCGCCGCGCATCGCCAGGCGGCCGCCCCCGGTCAGGATCGCCTCGCGGGCCTTCTCGCGCTCCGCGTTGGCGCGCCGGCTGGCCCGCGCGGCGGCGACGATTGACCACACGGCGGCCACGCTCGTCAGCCCCGCCAGCGCCCACAAGACCCATGCCTGCATCGCGTCTGCTCCTCGGCGCTGGGGTGGCCCCGGCGCGGACCGGTCAATCCTCGGCATCCTCGCCGGTGTGGCTGTCCTCTGTCGATACGTCCGCGGGGCCGCCCGGATGCGGCCGCCTGAGCCCAAGGCGCCGAAGCGTCCCGCTCAGGTCCCGCGGCCATTCGCTCCAGGCAGACACTGGCGCGCCTGTCTCCGGGTGTGCGAACCCGAGGTGGCACGCATGCAGGGCGAGGCGAGGCCCCCGGGCGCCGGGGGTACGAGCGCCGTAGAGCCCGTCGCCGATGACCGGGCAGCCGAGCCACTCCATGTGCGCCCGGATCTGGTGCAGCCGGCCCGTTCCGAGGCGGCACTCGAGGAGCGATGCCTTGCCCGTGGTGTCGAGCACGCGGTACGCGGTGATGGCGCGCTGCGCCCCCGGCGCCGCGGCTCGCGAGACCTCGGCCGTCTTCATGCGCGCCTTGCCTGACGTGGTTTCCTTGATGGGCGCACGGATCACGCCCGCGTCCTTCGGCGGCTTCCCGAACACGATCGCCCAGTACCGCTTCTCGATGCGTCGTTCCTCAAACGCGGTGCGCAGGGCGTCGTACGCTCTGGTGCGGAGGCCGACGAGCAGCAGGCCGCTCGCCTCGCGGTCGAGCCGGTGCAGCAGGCCCCAGTCCCGAGCCTTCCCGAGCCCCTGGAGCAATGGCCCGTAGGCGGCCGCCAGGCCGTTCAGGAGGCTGTCCGACTCGTGGCCCTTCCCGGGCTGGGTGACCATGCCGCAGGGCTTGTCGACGACCAGGAAGCCCGGGTCGGCGAGCACGATGGGGACCCGGATATTTGGGTTGGGTTGGACGGCGACCTTGGCCACGGCTCCCCATCATGTCCTAAACTCGCCCTCCTTGACGCCCGAGGGGAGCGCCCGGTACGGTGACCACATGTCTGAGAATCAGTCTCAATTAGACTCGACCGCTCCTCGCCAGGGCGTGATCACGGCCACGGGGGAGTGCCCCGTCCCTCCAGCGGGCCGGAAGTGGATCGCGCGCCTCGGCGTGGCCGGGTTCGTCTTCTTTCTGGTCAAGGGGCTGCTGTGGCTGATCGTGCCCGCCGCGATCGTCTGGCTCGGTCTCTGACGGCCACAACTCGGTTTCCCTCGCGCACTTCAGGAAGGGCATCCCATGGCCATCGTGTTTGATCACGGCCCCTCGTTGACATCGAGCGACTCTCCCGCGCGCGGCGTGATGGACCGGCTGCGCCTCGAGACCGCGACGCTGCACGAAGCGGCGGAGGGGCGGGCGTTTCAGCAGTCGCTGGTGAAGGGCCTGCTGTCGAAGGAGTTGTACATCGCGTGGATGGGCCAGATGCTCAGGCTGCACGGCGCGCTCGAGCGTGCGCTGCGCGCCCTGCGCGAGGCCGACTCGCGCGTGCAGCAGGTGGTGCAGGACTCGCAGTTTCGCGCGCCAGACCTCCGCGCCGACATGGCCTGGTTCGGCGCGAACGGCGTGCCGCCCGCGCCGGGCGGCGCCACGAAAGCGGCCATCGCCGAGATCGCGCGCCTCGGCGCCTCGCCGGATGCGACCGAACGACTGGGCATCCTCGGCATGCACTACGTGCTGGAGGGCAGCCTCAACGGCGGGCGGTTTATCGCGATGGCCGTGCGCCGCGCGTTCGACCTCACCGGCGAGGACGGCGTGCGCCACATGGACCCCTACGGCGGCGCGCAGCGCGAGACGTGGCGGGCCTTCAAGAGCGCGATGGACGCCCAGCCCTGGTCGGCGCCGGAGCAGGACTCCATGGTCGCCGGCGCCAAGGCCATGTTCGGCATCGTCAGCGCCATGAGCGACGAGATGTCGCCGAGCGCTTGACGTCGGCAACCGGCGGCGTGGGGGTCTGGTACCGTTGCTCCGAACACCACCGGAGCGACGCATGCACAACGGTTTGAACCGTCGGGACGCGATCAAGACCACCGCCGCGCTGGGCGCAGGGGCGCTGCTGGGGAGCGCGGGCGGCTGCGCATCGACCTCGGGGCTGGCGTCCATCGGGGGGCCCACCTCGGGCTCGACCGAGGCGGTCGCGCGGGACGCCAAGGCGTTCCTTCGCGGGTACGACCGCGAGTATCAACCGCTCTATTACGCGGCCGCGCAGGCGCAGTGGGTCGCGTCGACGGACGTCTCCGATGCGCACACCGAGGCGTCCATCGCGGCGCAGAAGCCGCTCAACGAGTTCGTGGGCGAGAAGTCGCGCGTCGAACGCATCATGAGCCTCCGCGCCGAGGCGTGGCGCCTCGACCCGCTGACGAATCGCCAGGTCAACTCCGCGTTCTTCAAGGCCGCGCAGTACCCCGGCACGCTGCCCGACCTCGTCGCCAAGCGCACCGAGGCCGAGGCCAAGCAGACCGCAACGCAGGACGGCTACCGCTTCACCCTTCGGATGAAAGGCCAGCCCGACGCGGTCATCACCGCCAACGGCATCGACGAGATCCTGGGCGATTCGAACGACGAGGCCAAACGCCTCGCGGCGTGGGAGTCCTCGAAGGAGATCGGCAAGGCGCTCAAGCCAGGGCTGGTCAACCTCCGCGACCTCCGCAACCGGTGCGCTCGCGAACTCAAGTTCTCGTCGTACTTCGGCCTGATGGTCGGCGAGTACGGCATGAGCCCCGCCGAACTCATGAGCCTCTCGCGCACCGCGATGGATCAGACGCGCCCGCTCTTCGAGCACCTGCACTGCTACGCGAAGCACAGGCTCGCCGAGAAGTTCGGCAAGCCCGTGCCGCGGCGCATCCCGGCGCACTGGCTGCCCAACCGGTGGGGCCAGCAGTGGCCGGGCTTCGAGCAAGCGGCGGACCTCGACCCGCTGTTCAAGTCGCGCGAGCCCAAGTGGCTGGTGGAGCAGGCCGAGCGGTTCTACGTCTCGATGGGCTTCCCGAAGCTGCCGGCGAGTTTCTGGGCCAAGAGCGACCTGTGGGACCTGCCGGCGGACTCGGCGCGCAAGAAGAACACGCACGCCAGCGCGTGGCACCTTGACCTCGAGTACGACGTGCGCTCGCTCATGAGCGTCAAGTCGAACTACGACTGGTTCAGCACCACGCACCACGAGCTGGGGCACATTTACTATTACCTCGCGTATACGGGCGCCGACGTGCCCCTGCTGCTGCGCGAGGGGGCGAACCGCGGCTTCCACGAGGGCATCGGCGAGCTGATCTCGCTGGCGTGCGCCCAGCGCCCGTACCTCGCCGAGATCGGCGTGCTGGACGCTGCGGCCGCGGCGGACGCCGAGAGGAACAGCGCCCGCTGGCTGCTCGCGCAGGCGATGGACGGCTCGAACATCGTGTTCCAGCCCTTCACGTGGGGGGTGATGACCGGCTGGGAGCACGACTTCTACGAGAAGGACCTCGCCCCCGACAAGATGAACGCCCGCTGGTGGGAACTCGTGCGCGACCGCCAGGGCATCGACCCGCCCGGCGGCGCCGACCGCTCGGAGGAGTTCTGCGACGCCGCGACCAAGACGCACATCAACGACGACCCGGCGGGCTACTACGACTACGCCATCTCGTCGCTCATCGTGTACCAGGTGCACGGGTACATCGCGAAGAACATCCTGAAGCAGGACCCGCACAACTGCAATTACTACGGGCGCAAGGACGTGGGGGAGTACCTCATGGCGATGCTGTCCCTGGGCGCCACGCGCGACTGGCGCGAGGTGCTGCGCGACTTCACTGGCGAGGATCTTTCGGCCCGGGCGATGCTGGAGTACTACGAGCCGCTGCTGCCGATGATGCAGGAGATCAACAAGGGGCGGGATGTGAAGTTCGGGTGAGCGGCGCAGCGACGAACGGGGATGCGCGATGAGCCGCGAGCTCCGCGAGCGCGGGCTCGCTTGCCCCTCGCGGACCGCGCTCGCGGAGCTCGCGGCTCACCGATTTGAGATCTGAGGTCTCGCCTTGTGCCCGCAGACAAGGGGCGCTCTATTTTTTCGCCGCCGCCGCGTCCGCCTGCGCGCGCCGCCGGCGCTTGAGTTCCGCGTCGAGGAACCCGTCGAGATCGCCGTCGAGCACCGTCTGCGGGTTCCCGATCTCGAAGTTCGTGCGGTGGTCCTTCACGCGGTTGTCGTAGATGACGTAGGACCGGATCTGCGTGCCCCAGCCGCGCTCCACGGCGCCGCCGGTGGCCTCGTTCAGCTCCTTCTCGCGCCGCTCTTCCTCGATCTGCTCGAGTTTGGCCTGCAGGATGTTCAGCGCCTGGCGCTTGTTCTGGCCCAGGTCGCGGTAGGTGCTGGCGACGATCATGATGCCGGTGGGCTTGTGCACGAGGCGGCACGCGCTGGCCACCTTGTTGACGTTCTGCCCGCCGGGGCCGCTGGCGCGGACGAAGGGCGTGATCTCGACGTCCTTCTCGGGGATCTCGAGCGCCTTCTCTTCGAACTCGGGGATGACGTCCACCGTGGCGAAGGAGGTCTGGCGCTTGCCCTGCGAGTTGAAGGGCGAGACGCGCGCGAGGCGGTGCGTGCCTCGCTCGCAGGAGAGGTAGCCGTAGGCGTAGGGCCCGGAGACCTTGAGGGTGACGGAGTCGATGCCGACCTCCATGCCGTGCTGCATGTTGAGTTCTTCGATCTTCCACTCGGGGCGGTGGTCGAAGTACTTGAGGTACATGCGGAAGAGCATCTCCGCCCAGTCGTTGGCCTCGGTGCCGCCGTCGCCGGCGGAGATGGTGAAGAAGACGTTGCGGTGGTCGTGCTTGCCGGAGAGGAGGGACTGGAGTTCGACCTTCTCCATGCGCTTCTGGAGGAGGTACAGCTGCTCGTCGGCCTCGGCGAGGAGGTCCTTGTCGCCGGCCTCGCGGGACATCTCGTAGGCGACCTTGGCGTCCTCGAACTCGCCCGAGAGCTTGAGGACCGGCTCGATCTGGGCCTTGAGGAGCTTCATCTCCTCGACGGTCTTGCGCGCGGCGTCGGGGCGGTCCCAGAAATCCTGGGCGCCCATGAGGCCTTCGAGTTCTTTCACGCGGGAGGATTTGACCGGGACGTTAAAGAGAGTCGCGGATGGTTGTGATCCGCGCCTCGAGATCGTCGATCACGGGCTGATGTGCGTCGAAGTGCATGGGGCGGAGGATAGGGGGGGGCGGGACGGGGGGCAACGAGCGACGCGGGGCCGAGCGGGGGGCGCTTTCTTCGTGCGGCGGCGCGAAAGCGGCGCGTCGGCGTCGTTTTGGTGGTGGGCCCGGCGCTCGGGCGTCCCGCTCGCAACCCAGTTTGACGGAGAAGCATATGCGTCGAGCACGAGCCTCCTGGTTTCTCATCGCCGGCCTCGCCGCTACGGGCGCGCCGCACGCGATCGCGCAGAAGTCCGCCGAGCCGATCAAGGCGACGGGAACAAAGGCAGCCGACGCCGGCCTGCCGTCGTGGATCAAGGTCTCTTCAAAGGACCCGGCGCTCTGCGACGTGGACTTTCCGGGCGGCACGCTCGCGGAGTTCTACCGCGGGCTGACCGCGACGCCAGAAGCGAAGAACCTGCTGCCGCTGGTGGTCAGCGAGCAGGCGGAACGGGTGCGACTGCAGGCGCTGAGCCTCCGCGACGCGTCGGTGTTCGCGCTATACCAGCTGCCGGCGAACCTGATCCCGGGGGTGACGTTCAGCCCCACGGGGCTCTCGCACGTCGTCGGCGCCTCGGGCAAGGAGACGCTTGTCGGCGCGTACGTCGTGGGGGTGGATCCGCGCCTGGCGGAGGGGAGCAGGCCCGCGGCGACGTTCGACCTCGACTTCCCCGGCGGGACGATGGCGGACTACGCGGCGGCGGTGCGCGCGGCGTGGCCGGGCGCGAACCTCGCGATGCTCGGCGGCGCAGAGAAGGCCCGCGTGCCGGCCATGAAGTTCCGCGACGTGACGGTGGAGGCGGCGATGCGCGCCGTCGAGTCGCAGCAACTGAACGAAGACGGCACATCGTCGGCCATCGTGGTGCGCGGCGTCGAGATCGGCGGCTCGAAGGAGGGGCTGTACCGCGTCGTGCTTGAGAGCGGGCAGGCGAAGGCCCGGAGCGAGGCTCGGGTGCACGTCTGGAGCCTGGCGCCGATGCTCGCGGCGGGCGTGAAGATCGAGGACGCGCTGAGCGCGATCGAGGCCGCGCTGGCGGTGGACGGGCGACCGACGACGATCAAGTACCACGAGGCGACAATGCTGCTCATCGTGCGTGGCTCGCAGGAGCAGCACGATGTGATCGACACCGTGATCCACGAGGTCGAGTACACGGTGACCTCGCTGCGCGACGCCAAGGCGGAAGGCAAGAAGGACGAGAAGTGAGCGGGAGGCAAGACTCGGGCGACCGCGCGGCGGAGCGGCGAGAATAGAGGCACGCCGGCGCGCCCCTCGGGTGGTCGCCCGGCGCGGAGCGCGCGTTGCTCGACGTCCCCGCAATCACGGCGGCCATCGCGAGTGGAGACCGCGCCGCTTTCGCGCGGCTGTATGAGGCGAAGTTCGGGCTGGTGTTCGCGGCGGCGAGGCGGGCGACTGGGAGGGACGAGCACGCGTGCCTCGACATCGTGCAGGAGGCGTTCATGCGGGCCATCCGGAAAATAAAGCGGCTCGAGAGCGAAGCGGCCCTGGACGGGTGGCTCGTCACGACGACCACGCGCGCGGCGTACGACGCTATGCGCGCCGAGCGCCGGCGGGCGAGGCGTGAGACGGGCGCGTCGCACGCCGAAGCGGACCGGGCGCTGGGCGCCTGCGGCCTCGTGGAGGACGCGGAGCGGCTCGGCTGGCTGCGCGGGCAGTTGGCCTCGCTCGATCGGGCGGCGAGCGACGCCGTGGACCTGCGCCTGCGCGCGGGGATGACGCTGTCGCAGGTGGGTCGGGCGCTCGGGCTGAGCCCGGGCGCGGTGGACGGGCGGGTCAACCGAACGGTCGCGCGCCTGCGCGAGCGGGCGAAGGAGGAGTTCGATGGCTGACCACGCGGGCGATGCGCGTGAGACCGAGGCCGAGGCGCGCTGGGACGCGAGCCTGAGCGCGCAGGGCGAGGCACGACGCGACGCGATGCTCGCGGGGCTGCTGACCGAGGTGCCGCGCGCGGCGGCATCGCGCCGGCGCAGGCGGGGCGTGGTTCGAGGCGCAGGCGCGACGCTGGCGGCGGCGCTGGTCATCTGGGCGTGGGCGCCGGGCGGTCCGTCGCCAAAGAAGGGCCCCGCTGCTTCGTCCACCTCGGCCGTCGTTCGCCTGGCCACCGACCCGAACGTGCTGGCGCGCCTCGCGTCCTCGGGCGGCGGCGTGACGGTCGAGCGGGTCTCGGACGACGACCTCCTGCGCACGCTCTCGGCCATCGGGCGCCCCGTCGGCCTGGTGCGAGACGGCGACCGCGTGGCGCTGACGGCGGAGGTGGTTGATCCGATCGCGCCGACGCCGCCCGCGCTCTGAGCGCTTGTTGCGTCAGCACAGCCCGCCGACAAACTCGGCGAAGCGAGCCATGCCCTTCTCGATTTGTTCTTCGGAGCATGCGAAGGAGATTCGCACGCAGCGCGAGCCGCAGCCGCCGAAATCGTCGCCGGGGACGAACGCGACGCGAGCCTCGTCGAGGAGGGCGTCGCAGAATGCGCCGGCGTTGGCGATGGCGCGCCCGCCGGCGCTCGTCTTGCCGAAGGCGGACGAAACATCGGGGAACAGGTAGAACGCGCCGGTGGGGGTGGGGCAGGGGAAGGGACCGACGCCCGCGGCGAGTTTCGAGACCCCGCCGAGCAGGCGGTGGATGAGCGCCGCGCGCTGGCCGAACGCGAGGCGCATGCGCTCGACATCGCCCGCGCACTTCGCCAGGGCCACCCGGATGGCCGGGTACACGAACGAGGTGATGTTCGTGGTCATCTGACCCTGGAGCGTGGCCATGCCCTTGGCGAGTTTCAGGCCGAATTCGCCCGAGCCGGCGCAGTAGCCCACGCGCCAGCCGGTCATCGCGAACGCCTTGGACAGTCCATTGACGGTGATGACTCGCTCGGCGATCTCCGGCACGCTGCCGATCGAGAAGTGCTCGATGCCCGCGTACACGATCTTCTCGTAGATCTCGTCGGAGATCACCAGAAGGTCGGGCGCGACGTTCTTCGCGGCGTCGGCGATCACGCGCGCGAGCGCCCGCAGTTCGTCGGGCGTGTACATCGTGCCGCAGGGGTTGCTGGGCGAGTTGAGCACGATCAGGCGTGTGCGCGGCGTGATGGCCGCGCGCAGCTGCTCGGGCGACATGCGAAAGCCCGACTCGAGCGTCGTGGGGACCTCAACGACCTTCCCGCCCGCAAGTTCGATGTGCGGGGCGTACGACACCCAGATGGGCGTCGGCAGGATGGCCTCCGCGCGCGGGGCGCCCTTCGGGCTGCCATCCGGCGGCGGGTCGAGCAGGCAGTGGAAGAGCACGAACAGCGAGTGCTTGCCGCCGGCGGAGATGCAGACGTGGTCCGCGGTGATCCCCGGGATGCAGTTCTCTCGCGTGAGTTTCTCGGCGATGGCGCGTCGGGTCTGGGCATCGCCGAAGGTCTGGGTGTACTTGGTCTGGCCGCCGTTGAGCGCGTCGATCGCGGCCTGCTTGACGACCGCCGGGGTGTCGAAGTCCGGTTCGCCGGCGGAGAAGGACAGGACGTCGACCCCCTGCGCCTGGAGAGCCTTGGCCCGGTTCATCATGGCGACCGTGGACGAGGTCTTGAGGCTCAGCACGCGGTCGGAGAGGCGCATGGGCGCAGAGCGTAACAGCCGGTGCGGCGGCCTCGGGAGGCCCTGCCCCAGGCGAACGACTGGGGTCGGCCCGCTGGGAGCCCCCTCGATTTGTCTCTCTCGGCGGGCGCCGCTATCCTTGGAGTGTTCGTGAGGCGTTCGCATCCTGCCCGGGAAGGCGGGGGAGTGCCTCTCCATCCCGTCACCACAGCTACCCGCAGAAAGGCCTCGCTTTGCCCCTCGCCCTCGAACTCCGCAAGTCCGTCGTCACGACCAACCGCATCAACGAGAAAGACACGGGCTCGCCCGACGTGCAGATCGCGATGCTCACCGAGCGCATCAAGGATCTGGGCGAGCATCTCAAGATCCACAAGCAGGACTTCGCGAGCCGTCGCGGCCTGACGCTGATGGTGAGCAGGCGCAACCGCCTCCTGAAGTATCTGGCGAAGACCGACGACAAGCGCTATCACACTTTGGTGCAGCGCCTCGGCCTCCGCAAGTAAGACGGTCACTCCACCCGGCGGGCGCTCGTGCCCGCCGGTTTCGTTCACGCCTCGTTCGTTCGGACGACTTCGTCTACGTGCCGGCCAGGCCGAAGGGCTCGAGCGGCAGTGGGCAAGCGGCAGCGTGCGGCCCCGTCGCCACCCTGCCCCTTGCCTTCTGCCTTCTCGGGTCTCGCCGACCGGCGACAGCCCCGAACCAAGCCCCGCCCGCGCCCCCCTGTCGTCCGAGGGCGCAGCGCCGGGGCGATCGCAGAAGGTCCATCGACAGCATGAAGCACATCAAAGTCTCCCGCGAGATCGGCGGCCGCACGCTCACCCTCGAGACCGGCAAGATCGCGAAGCTCGCGAACTCCGCCGTGCTCGCCTCCTACGGCGGGTCGGAGGTTCTGGCCGCGGTCGTTCGCGGCGAGCCTCGCGAGGGGATCGATTTCTTCCCCCTCCAGGTCGACTACCGCGAGAAGACCAGCGCCGCGGGCAAGTTCCCCGGCGGGTTCCGCAAGCGTGAGGGGGCGCCCAACGAGAAGGAAATCCTGACGATGCGGATGATCGACCGCCCGATCAGGCCGCTGTTCCCCGACGGGTTCATCGACGAGATCCTGATCCAGGTGTGGGTGATGTCGCACGACGGCGAGAACGACACGGACGTGCTGGCGGGCACCGCCGCCGCCGCCGCGCTGGCGATCTCCGACGCGCCGTTCGAGGGCCCGCTGGCGACGGTGCGCGTCGGTCGCGTGCACACGGACGACGGCCCCGCGTACGTCGTCAACCCCACGGTCTCGCAGCTCGAGTTCTCAGACATGGACCTCGTGCTGAGCGGGCACCGCGACGGCATGAACATGATCGAGATCGGCTCGGCCGAGCTGCCCGAGGAGGCCGTGGTCGGCGCCATCGAGTTCGGCTACGAGCACATCAAGACCTGCCTCGACGCGATCGAAGAGCTCACGCAGAAGGTCGGGCGTGAGAAGGTGCAGCCCAAGAAGATGTACATGCCGGCGGACGACATCGTCGCGGCGTGCAAGGCCGCCGCGCACAAGGACATGGTCGAGGCCCGGAAGATCCCCGGCAAGGACGCGCGCAACACGCGCGTGGACGAGATCAAGAAGCGCGTGCTCGACGAGATCTTCGCCGAGAAGACCACCGGCTCCATCACCGAGTGGAAGGAGTCGGTCTCCCGGCGCGTGATGGCCAAGGAGGCCCTCCGCCAGCTCGAGAAGAAGGTCACCCGGAACCTCATCGTCGAGCAGGGCATCCGCGCCGACGGTCGCAAGTTCACCGAGATCCGCCCCCTCGAGATGGCCGTTGGCATCTTCGAGCGCACGCACGGCTCGGCGTTCTTCCAGCGCGGCGAGACGCAGTCCCTCGTCACCTGCACGCTCGGCACCGGCAAGGACGAGCAGATCGTCGACGGCCTCACCCCCGAGTACGCCAAGAAGTTCTACCTCCACTACAACTTCCCCCCCTTCTGCACCGGCGAGGCCAAGCGCATCATGGGCCCCGGGCGGCGCGAGATCGGCCACGGCGCCCTCGCGGAGCGCTCGCTCATGGGCGTTCTCCCGTCCAAGGAAGAATTCCCCTACACCGTCCGCATCGTCTCCGACATCACCGAGTCGAACGGCTCGTCCTCGATGGCCTCGGTCTGCGGCGGCTGCCTGGCCCTGATGGACGCGGGCGTCCCCATCCGCAACACCGTCGCCGGCATCTCCGTCGGCCGCTTCTCGAACGACGATGACTCGAAGGAAGTCTTCGTCACCGACATCATCGGCGAGGAGGACTTCTTCGGCGACATGGACTTCAAGGTCTCAGGCTCGCGCGAGGGAATCACCGGTGTGCAGCTCGACCTCAAGGCCCGCGGCCTCTCGCTGGCTCAGATCAAGAAGATCTTCGAGCAGGCGAAGGTCGGCCGGCTCCAGATCATCGATCAGATGGAAGCCGTGATCCCCGGCCCCCGCGAGGACATCAGCCCGCTCGCCCCGCGCCTGGTCACCATTCACATCGACCCGGAGAAGATCGGCAAGCTCATCGGGCCCGGCGGCAAGACCATCCGGTCGCTGCAGGAGAAGTGGGGCGTCGAGATCGACGTCGAGGACGACGGCTCGGTCGTCGTCGCGTCTCCCAACGCGGAAGGCCTCTACGGCGCACGCGCCGAGATCGAGGCCATGTGCGCCGAGATCAAGGTCGGCACCTTCTTCACCGGCATTCTCGCGGTCGTTGTCGCAGCACCATGTACCGCCCCGTTCATGGGTGCCGCGATGGGCTTTGCCTTCACGCAAAGTCCGGTTGTGACGATCGCAATCTTCCTCGCACTCGGCTTCGGTCTCGCGCTCC
>CAYVSR010000011.1:0-5606 GCA_964453125.1 uncultured Phycisphaeraceae bacterium
GGGCTGACCCGAAGGCCGGCGCGCGCGCTCGGGCGCCCGAGGCGCAGGTCGCAGCGGCGTCGATTGGCGATGGGCTTTCGCGCAGCGGCGTGGCGATCGGGCGGGCGGCGCCGCGGGCGCTGGAGGGCAAACTCACGAAGCCGATCTCGTTCGAGTCGCCCGACCTGTTCCGCTGGACCGGCGACGGGCTGGGCGAGGGGCTCGCCGGGGCGTACGGCGCCATCACCGCGCCGGTGAAGGCCGCCGGCGCGCCGGGCTCGAACGCCGAGTTCCTGTCACGGACGGCGATGGACGCGCAGGTGGCAAGCGATCGGATCCGGCGCGCGGTGGAAGGGGACGCGCTGGCCGAGTACCCGCGCGGCGAGCTGGGACGGCAGCTGCGGATGGTCGGGGCGATGATCCGCGCGGGGCTCTCGACGCGCGTGTACTACGTCACGCTCGGCGGGTTCGACACGCACGCGGGGCAGGGCGGCGCGAACGGGCGCCACGCGCAGCTCCTCAATGAGTACGCGTCGTCCCTGCGCGCGTTCTACGCCGACCTCAGGGCCCAGGGCAACGACGGGCGCGTGCTGACCATGACGTTCAGCGAGTTCGGCCGGCGCGTGCGCCAGAACGCCAGCGGCGGCACGGACCACGGCGCCGCCGCGCCCATGTTCCTCGCCGGGCCGATGGTGCGCGCGGGCGTGCTCAACGCGCACCCCTCGCTGGCGGACCTGGACGATGGCGACCTGAAATTCGGCGTGGACTTCCGCAGCGTTTACGCCGGCGTGCTGAAGGACTGGCTGCGCGCCGACCCCGTCGGCGTGCTGGGCAGACCCTTCCCGGCGGCGAAGATCCTGCGGGCCTGATGCGCCGGCGTTGACGCCGGCGGGGAGGTGGGGATACTGCGCGCGGCGGGCGGTGCGGGGGCCCGCGCGGAGACCAGGCATGCGAAACAGAGCGCTCGCGGCGATCATGCTCGTGTCGGTCGGGACGTGCGCCCGGGCTGCCGATGGGCCGGACGGGCAAGGCGGGGCGGCGCACGCGTGGCCTACGGCGGACGAGGTCCGCTCGATCGTCGCCGACATGCTGGCCGACGCGGAGACGCGGTCGAGCCTCGCCGCGGCGGACGAGACGGCGGGGTACGCCGGGGGGTTCTTTCTCGCGTCGGCCGACCAGAACTTCCGGCTGCGCGTGGGCGGGCAGTTGCAGTTCCGCTACGTCGCGAACTTCCGGGACGAGGCGCCGGGGACGCGCGACGACTTTGTGTCGAGCTTCTACCTGCCGCGGTCGCGCCTGTTCTTCGACGGCCACGTGTTCGACCCCTCGATCACGTACCGCGTGATGTTCGACGCGAGCGCCAGCACGGGGACGCAGTTCCTGCAGGACGCGTGGTTCGGCTTCCAGCTCGATGAGAACTGGCAGGTGCGCGCGGGGCAGGTCATCACGGCGTTCCAGCGCGAGTGGTTCATGGGGGACTTCAAGCTGTTCACCGTGGAACGATCGCTGCAGGCGCTGGTGTTCGGGCAGTTCCGCTCGCAGTTTGTTGATCTGAAGTTCCAGAATGAGGATGTGCGCGTGATCGGGACGTACTCCGACGGGTTCCGCTCGGCGAACACGGACCTGGGCGCGAGCCCCGCGGATTACGCCTTCACGGCGAGGGCGGAGTGGAAGTACGCGGGGGAGTGGAAGCAGCTCGTGGACGAATGGCGCGGGGCGCGGGGGAGCGAGTACGCGGGGGCGCTGGGCGGGGCGGTGCACTACGAGCGAGGGCCGGACACGGGGGCCATCGGCTCGACGGAGCAGGGGCTGTTCGCGTGGACGGCGGACGTGCTGACCAAGGGCGACGGGTGGAACGCGATGGTCGCGGGCGTGGGGTATCACTGCCACGACGAGGCCGGCGCCGCGGGGGCGGACTTCGACGACTTCGGCGTGCTGGTGCAGGGGGGCGTGCACGCGACCGAGGAGCTGGAGGTCATCGCGCGGTACGACGTGATCTTCCCCGACCGATCGCGGGCCGCGAACGACGACTTCCACACGGTGACGGCGGGGTTCAACTACTACATCCACGGCCAGGCGGCCAAGTTCTCGTTCGCCGCGATGTGGCTGCTCGACGACACGCTGGGCACGACGGCGGGGAACTTCGGGGGCGCGGGCGGGCGCACGCCGGCGAGCACGGCGTTCGGCACGCTCCCCAGCGCGGGCGACAACCAGGTCGCGCTGATGGCGCAGTTCCAGCTGCTGTTCTGAGAGGGAAAGCCCCCGGGCGGCGGGCCCGCTTGCAATCAAGTGTAACCCGTGTTACCTTTGGACGCATGCGCACGACCCTCCTTCTCCCCCGCCGGCTCGCCCTCGGAGCCGCGATCGTGATCGGCGGCGCGAGCGCGCTGGCGCCGGCCGAGCCCGAACCCGCCGCGGCGAGCGCGCCGACGGAGCCCATCTCCACAGACCGCCCCGACTTCACCGAGACGCCCGACAGCGTGGCCGTCGGCCGGGCGCAGCTGGAAACGGGGTACACGTACACGCTCCGCGAGGACACGCAGACGCACACGCTGCCCGAGGCGCTGCTGCGCATCGGACTGTTTCAAAGTGTCGAGGCGCGCATCGCGTGGGCGGGCTGGGTGTGGGAGCGCGCCGGCGGCACGACGACCGACGGCGCGGCGGACCTGAACCTGGGGTTTAAGGTCCACCTGTTCGACGGCGAGGGGCTCGTGCCGTCGCTCGGCTTCATCGGGCAGACCAGCGTGCCGGTTGGCGAGGCGCCTTCGGGAGAGGACGACTTTGTGCCCGAGGGCAAGCTCGCGTGGGCGTACGACCTGACCGACTCGATCTCGCTCGCAGGCAACCTGAACCTCGCGGCGCCGGTGTCGGATGGCGGCGACCGCTACCCGGAATTCGGCGCATCTGTGTCGCTCGCGGTGGGCCTCACGGATCGTCTCGGTCTATTCGTTGAGTACTTCGGCGCGTACCCGGCGGGTCGCGGGCCCACTCCCGAGCATTCCGCGAACACCGGGATCACATTCCTCCTGACGCCAGACATGCAGATCGACGCGCGCATCGGCGCAGGTCTGAGCGACGCGGCGGACGATCTGTTCGCGGGCGTGGGGCTCTCGATACGGTTCTAGCGGTCGGCGTTCGGGCGAGCGTCGCGTGCTCGCGTTCCGACGGGCGGCCCGTCTTCCTTCTTCATGATGAAGAGGTAGTTGAAGCCGCGGAGGAAGAAGTTGCCCTCCTCCGCCGCCTTGCGCCAATTGCCCTTGCCGAGTTTCGCGTTGTGGCGCACCACGCACACGATGTCGACCGGCTTGAACCGATCGCGGAGCATCGCGAAGAGTTCGAAGCCGATGGGCATGAACGAGGGGATCGCGGGCGAGCCGGGGCCGGGCGCCTTGCGCTTCTTGTACGAGTCGCTGACGTACAGCGCCATGTAGCGCCGGTTCTTGAGCACGCGGTGGCACTCGCCGATGACGCGCGACATCGCTTCGTAGTACGCGCCGGCGGGGTCCGCGGCGTCCAGCTTCCCGATGCACGCGGGGTCGTCCGAGTAGTCGACGTGGGTGGAGTACGGCGGGTCGATGAAGACGAAGTCCGCCTTGCCATCCTCGAGCGGGAGGCGGCGGGCGTCTGCGCGGAAGACGTCTTTGCGTCGCTCGGGCGAGGCGGCGAGGTCGTAGCCCAGGGCGCGCCGGTCGAGATCGCGGGCGACGTCGAGCGTGGTGCCGGAGCCGGCCATGGGGTCGACGACGAGGTCGCCCTCGCGCGTGTAGCGGGTGAGGAGCTGCCAGATGACCCACGAGGGCGTGGCGCCGATGTAGGCTTTGTCGCCCTGCATCTCGTCGCCGTAGTGCTGGCTGGGGTACTCCCAGAGCGTGGTCGTCTCGGCGCGGAGGGGCGGCTTCTTGAAGGGCTCGCGCGACGGCTTGCTGGTTCGTCCGGTCTCCGGTCGCGGCGCGCGGCGGAATGGCGGCTTCTCGCTCACGCCAGCGCACCAGTCATCGCGGCAACGATGCGCGACTTCGCCTCGGCCAGCGGCGCCTTGACCTTCGCGCCCGCGGCGCGGACGTGCCCGCCGCCGCCGAGCGTGCGGGCGACGGCGTTGACGTCCAGCGCGCCGGGGTGGAGCGTGCTCGGCGGCTTGCTGCGCAGGCTCGCCTTCGTCACGCCGGCGTCGACCTCGGTGATGACCGCGCAGGCAAGCACGCTCGACACGGCGAGCAGGAGGTCGGTGAGCCCGCCGGCGTCGTCGAGGTCGGCGCCGGTCTCGGCGAGGTCCTGCTTCGAGAGGGTGACGACGGCGATGCGCCCGTCGGCGTGGAACTCGACGCCCGACATCGCCCGGCCGATGACGCGCAGGCGCGAGGGGCGGTCGGACTGCTGGGCCGCCTCGTACACACGGTTGTGATCGGCGCCCGCGTCCATGAGGTCCGCGGCGAGGCGCAGCGTGGCGGAGGTGCAGTTCGAGTAGCGAAAGAAGCCGGTGTCGGTGGCGAGGCCGAGGTAGAGCGGCTCGGCGATGCCCGCCGGCAGGCTCGCGGGCCCGACGCCGAGCAGCAGGCAGGCGACGCGAGCGACAATCTCCGCCGCGGCGGCGGCGCCGGTCTCGATGTGGCGCATCGCGGCGATCTCGGGGTCGCCCGAGGGGTGATGATCGATCACGAGGGCGTGCGCGGCGCGCGGCGCGATCCACGCGCGGGTGTCGGCCACCTGCGACCACGAGCCGGTGTCCACGATCGCGACAAGATCTGGCGCGGGCGACAGCGCGTCGAGCACGGCTGTCGCGCCGGGGCCTTCCGGCGGGCACAGGGCGCGGGTCTCGCCGACGAACGCGCGGAAGGTCGGGAAGTACGGCGCGGGATAGACGCAGGTGGCACGAACGCCGATGCGCTCGAGAGCCCGGGCGAGCGCGACGGTGGACCCGACGGCGTCGCCGTCCGCCTTCGCATGGGTGAGAACCGCGACGTGCGACGCCGCGCGGAGCCTCGCGACGACGTCTTCGAGCGAGGCGTTGGATTCCCACCGCTGCGCGGGGCCCCGCGGCGACGCCGGCGCGCCAGCGATCGGTCGTTCGCTCACGCCGCGGCTCCTTCCGTGGGGGCGAGGGCGGCGCCGAAGGGCTCGTGCGCGGCTCTCGCGACGATCTCCGCGGCGCGCTCGCAGTCGCGCCGGATCTGCGCGACGAGCTCGGCGACGGACGGGAACTTGCGCTGGTCGCGGAGCCACGCGAGCAACTGAAGCTCGAGGCGCCAGCCGTAGTCGTTGAGCGGGCCGTTCCAGCCGATCAGGTGGGCCTCGACGGTGCGGTCTCGCCCGGCGAACTGCGGGTTCGTGCCGACGCTGACGGCGGCGCCGAAGGGCTCGCCGTCGGGGCGGGTCGCGATGGCGGCGTACACGCCGTGGGCGGGCGCGAGGCACTCGGCGTCGATGTTGGCGGTGGGGAGGCCGAGGTCTCGGCCGCGCTGAGCGCCGCGGACGACGACGCCCTCGATGATGTGCGCCCGGCCGAGGCACGCGCCCGCGTCGCGCACGCGTCCGCGGTCGAGCAGCCAGCGGACGAGCGTGCTGGAGACGGGCGCGGTGGTGAGGTCGGACATGGTCGCGAGGACGGGGGGCACGACGATCGTCCCAAA
>CAYVSR010000011.1:5616-16042 GCA_964453125.1 uncultured Phycisphaeraceae bacterium
CCCATGGCGCTCAGGGTTGCAACATCGCCCGAGCGCCCGCGCCCGAAGCAGAAGCCTGCGCCTTCGACGATCGCGCGCATGGCGCGACCGCGCACCAGACCCTCGATGAACTCCTGCGCCGACTGGCCCAGCAGCGCGGGCGTGGGCTCGAGAAGAACGACGTCGTCCGCGCCCGCCTCGCGCAGCAGCGCGATGCGCCGCTCGATCGTCATGATTGTCGGCGGCGTGCGCGACGGGTCGAGCGTGGCGGCGGGGTGGGGCCAGAACGCCATCGCCACCACCGCGGGACGGGGGCCGGATTCCGCCAGCCGATCGGCGGCGCCGACGGCGGTGCGCACCAGCGCGGTGTGCCCCGCGTGCACGCCGTCGAAGTTGCCGATCGTCACCACGCAGCCGGGGCGCGCGGCGTCGGAAGGGGGCGAGTTTGCAGGGTTGGAACCACGCATTCGAGCGGCAACGGTAGACGCGGGCGACGCCTGCCGCCACTGCGACGCGCGCGGGCCGCGTTCGCGCCGCCGCGGTAGCCTTTGGGCGTGCCCCCCCAGTCTTCAACGCCGACGGACGCGGGCGCGACGCTGCTCGTCGTGGCCACGCCGATGGAGGCCGAGGCGGTCCTGCGAGGCCTGGGCGTGCGCGCCGCGCCGCCTGCCGCATGGGAACCGACGCGGTTGCCGGTCGGCGCCGGTCTGACGCTGATTGTGACGGGCGTCGGCAAGAGCAACGCCGCGGGCGCCACGGCGCTGGCGCTCGCGCGCGACCGCGCCGCCCGGGTGATCAACCTCGGCATCGCGGGCGCGCTTGGCGCGGATGGCAGCGGGCCCGGTGCACCCGACCCGATCGGTCGCTGCATCGTGGCCACGGCGAGCGTGTTCGCCGACGAGGGCCTTCGGACGCCCGACGGGTTCATCGACGTCGCGGCGATGGGATTCCCACCGCTGGCAGGGGCGCCTGGTGTGCGCGGCACGCTGAGCGCGGCGGTCCCGTGCGATGGCCCGCTGGTGGACCGGCTGTCGCGAGGCGCGGACGCGCGCGGGCCGGTCGCGACCGTCTCAACCTGCTCGGGCACGGATGCGCTGGCGCGAGAGATCGCGGCGCGCACGGGCGCGGTGGCGGAGGCGATGGAGGGCGCGGCGGTGGGCCTGGTCGCGGCGCGCGTGGGCGCGGCGTTCGCGGAGATTCGCGCGATCAGCAACACCACGGGGGACCGCGCGGCGCAGCGGTGGGACGTGCGTGCCGCGCTGGATCGACTGGCGGCCTTCGCCGCCACGCTCAGCCCCGGTTGAGTTTCTCGATCGCGGCGGCGAGGTCGGCGCTGGTCTTGAACTCGCCGGCGCGGGTGCGCTGCGCGAGGTCGCCGAGCGCCTTGGAGATCGGTGACGCGCCGCTCATCGGCCCGCCGACCAGCGCGGCCAAGTTCGAGAGTTTTGTCTCGTTCCAGGGCTTGTCGCCGTCGGCGAGCACGAGGAGCCAGTCTCCCTGGTTCTCGCGGAAGCAGATCGCGGCGCCGACGGGCTGGCCGTCCTTGGTGTTGCCCATGACGTAGGCGATCGGGCCCGCGCGCCGCACCTCTTCAAAGCGGGCCGCGTCGAACGACTCGCGCAGGCCGTTGCCGAGGTCAACCTGGAAGAACGCCGCGGGGCGCATCGCCTCTTCGGCGCCGGACGGCCCGAAGCGCTCCTCGGCCGCGCGGCGCAGATCGGCGTGGCGCGCGAAGTAGATCATCGCGGGGCCGACGAACTTCGAGGCGAGCGCGGCCTGCGACGGGTCGATGTGCGCCGCGAACGCGCCGGGGTCGAGTGTCGATTCGGCCAACTTGCGGAGGCTCGCGGCGGCCTTCTCGGGCGTCTCCCGCGAGACGGCGGCGATCGACGCGGGGATGCCCTTGGGCGCCGTCTCTGGCGCGTCGGCGGGCGCGGGCTTGCTCGTCGGCGCGACGCTCTGCGAAGCGCCCGGCTTGGCCGCCTGCTTCTTGCCGCAGCCAACGGGGAGCGCGCAGAGCGCAGCGGCGAACGCCGCCAGCGCGGCGCGGGGAGCACGGGTCGTCATGTCTTCTTCTCCGGAGCCTTGGGCGGCGCCTGCGGCGGCCTGAGGCGTTCCTTGTCCATCGAGTCGAGCAGTTCGTCCACGAGCCGGCGGACCTTCTCTTCGCCGGGATTGATCGATTCGATCAGGCGACGTTTCGCCTCGTCGCGCGAGAGCGGCGGGTCGACGATCACGCCGCCGGCGGGCGCGGGCTTCGACTCGACCTTCGAGCGACCCAGCGAGGGGCCCGCGGCCTGCTTGGAGGGGCCGACGCGCGGGCCGAGATCGAGCGTCTTCGATTCGCCCTCGAGCGACATCGTCAGCGAGTCGCGCGTGATGCCCTCCGCCTTCCACGACTTGTACGCGTCGCCGGGGCGGATCGTGAGGTAGTCGTCGCCCGGGCGCCGCTCGGGGTGATCCACCAGCGCGAACCAGTCGTCCCCGCTGTGGATGGCGGCGACGAACGTGACCTTGTCGAGTTCCTGGCGCGCCAGTTTGCGTCGCTCTTCCTCTCGCTTCCTCGCGGCGTCGTCCTCGACGCTTTCGGGCGCGGGGGCCGCGGCGAGGGCCCAATCCGAGCGGCTGGGCGTGAAGAGATTGCCCGACGAGATCGCCGCGACCGCTTCTGGTCCGGGCGTCGACCGAACGATCGGCCCCAGCGCGAGCACATCGAGCGGCTCGGGCTCACCGGCCGTCGGCGGCGGCGGCGCGGGCGTGACCGACACCACGCCCCACGCGACGAGCGGGACCAGCGCCGCGCAGAGCGCCACGCACTGCCAGAAGCCCTCGCGACGCAGCGGCGAGCCGCGGAAGGAGCCGAGTTGGAGCGTGGTCCGGTTCATGGGTCGCGGCCCTTCACGCGCCGGGCGCTCCCTCCACCATGGCGTACACGGTTGTTTCGACCTTCACGCCCGTCACGTAGCGCACGCCGGTGGCGAGCACGGTCATGTTGCCCAAGCGGAGCCACGGCGTGGGGCGGGCCTCGCCTGCGCCCTCCAGCGCCGCGAGCGCCTGCGCGACCGATTCCATCCGTTCGCCCACCAGCGTGAGGTTGAGGACCACGAGCGCCCCCGAAGGCGACTCGGTGAGTGTCTCGACGCGCCCGGCCTCGAGGCGCTCCACGCGAAGGCCGGGCAGTTCGCACGCCTTGCGCACGTGGTCCTGCAAGCGGGCCACGGCGGCGGCCTGGTTCGCGGCGCGCACGCGCTGGCCTGCGGTCTCGCGCCACCACACGGTCAGCGCCTCTCGTCGCGCCTCCTGCGCCGGAGCCTGCGCGCTCAGCGTCTCCTGGCGCTCCACCAGGCCGCGCTGCAGCGCGATCTGCTCGCGCAGGTCGGATTCCTCCATCAGCGCCGGCGCCGCATACCCCAGCACGCCGAACGCGCAGCCGCTCGCCAGCCACGCCCAAGGCCATCGCCCGGTGAAGAAGCGACGCAGCGGCGCCGGGATGGATTCGACGCCGATCACGCGCCGCTCCCGGTGGCCGCCGGCGCGGCTGGGCTGCCAGTCGGAGCCGGGCGAGCGAGCCTGGCCTCGACACGGAACTTGGTCTCGCCCGCGATGTCTGTGGCGACGCCGGGCGTGGATTGGCGAGCCTGCTCGAACGCCGGGCTCTTCTCGATGGCCTCGAGCAGCTCGGTCGCGCCCTTGCTCACCACGTCCACGTACACCCACTCGTCCGTGATCTCAACTCGCTCGACCCACGTGTTCGCCGGGACAGCGCCGGTGAGATCGGCAAGCACGCCGGCGCGCGTGACGTACGAGGACTCGTACTTGCGCAGCCGGTCGTGCGCGCCGAGGACCCGCTCGTTGCCCGCTCGGACGCGCTCGACCTTCTCCACGCGCTCCTTGCCGTCGCGGGCGACGGACTGAAGCGCCGCGAGTTCCGCCCCGGCGCGATCGCGCCGGGCCTCGGCGAACAGGATCGAGCCGATGACCGCCAGCGCCGCTACGCCGGCCCAGCGCACGAACCGCGACACGCCGCGGGTTCGGCGGGCGCGCTCGCCGAGCAGGTTGAACGCGGGCGCCGGGGCCGTCTTGGGGTCGAGACCTGGCCAGAGCGCGAGCAGGGCCGCCCCCAGCGCGACCGCTTCCGCGCCGTGCGCTTGTCGCTCGGCCGCGTCCGTTCCGTCCGGTGCGTCGGACGCGCCGCCCCACGTCTCGACGATGCCGCCGCGCTCGGCCACGCCCTCGGCGAGCCCCGCGGGCGCTGGGCCTGAGCCGGAGCGCGAGCCGCGCCACGCGAGGCCGTCGAACTTGTGCAACGACCAGCCGGTCGGCGTTGCCTCAAAGACCTCGGGCGCGGGGGCGCCCTCGCGCTCGAGTCGCGGCAGGAGCCACGCGAGCGCGCTGGGCACGATGCGCGTCGGCGCCAGCCCGGCGCTCTCGAGGCGCGCCAGGCGCGCATCGATGGCCTCGCCCGACACCGCGCCCACGAACACGCGCGACCGCCCCTCGGCGCCGATGGGCGCCACGTCCCACAGCGCGGCCTGGCCCTCGGGCGCGGGCACGAAGGCGGAGAGGTTCTCCCGCACCACCTCGCGCATGTCGTCTGCGCTCTGCGCGCCCGCGTCCACCTCGCGCCGGAGCATCGAGTCGAGCGGCAGCGCGAGCGCTCGCGGCGGGCCGGTCTCAAAGCCGGGGGCCTCGGCGGGCGCGCCCTCGGCAAAGAAACCCGCCAGGCGGCGCGACTCCCACACGGCGCGCACGTTGGGGCCGATCGGCACCGCGCCCACGCGGGCGCGCACGACGACCAGATCGTCGCCGACGATCGCCATGCCAACCGCGCTACGTTCGAGCAGCGACAACGATCACTCCTGGCGCTTGGGGGGCGTCACAGCCAACCCTCGCGCGATTCTAGGACGACCGGCTTTTTCAGATCGTCCAGCCCGATGCGGATGAGGTGGCGACCCGTGGCCCCCGCGCTGCGCGCCGTGGCCCGCACCGTGAACACGGGCGGCGCGTCGTCCGAGATCATGTCCTCCATCGCGCCGAACACCGAGGCCCCGAACACGCCGATGAGCGTCTCGCGGGTGAGGCGGGGCTCCTGCCGCCGGGCCTGATCGAGCCGGTCGATGGCGCGGTCGTCGCGCACGCCCAGCGCCTTCCACACCTCACGCGAGGCGTAGTTCGGGTCCACCGCGCGACGGCCGATCGCCGTCAGGTGCGGCACGAGGCGCTCGTACAACGCGGGCTGCATGCCCGGCACGGAGAGCAGCATCTCGATGCGGGGCAGACGTTCGCCCAGCAGCGGGCGCTCGCGGAAGCCGAGCGACTCGACGCGCCGCGCGACGCTGTTCGCGTCCGTCAGGCTGACCTTGTACCGCTCGATCGCGTCGAGGGTCGCGTTGGCCTGCGGCTCGGCCTCGCCCAGCGCGACGAGCAGGCGGAGCAGCGCCTCGCGCGGCGCGTCGTTCACGTCCAGCTTGCCGGTCTCGCACTCGAGGGCGATCTCAACGTCCGTGCCGTCGAGCGGGATGCGCAGCGCGTCGAGCAGCAGCGCGGGCGGAGGGGGGGGCGGCGGACGCGAACCGTCGCCGGAGCCGACGCCCGCGGTGATGTCGACCGCGCCCTCGCCGCCGCGCTCGTCGAGCGTGCGCCCGGTCTTCTCTGCCTGGCGCTTCTCCAGTTCCTGCACCTTGCGCGCGATCTCGCCCAGGAAGCCGCCGGCGTTGGCCATCTCGGGCGGGAAGGCGGGAAGGCCGGGTATCTGGGTGGAAGGGCGCGCGCGGCCGGCGCCGCCGAGGAGGCCTGCGCCGACCCCATCGCCCATCGAGAGCGCGACGATCTTGGCCGCCTGCACCGCCCCGCCGCGCGCCAAGGCCTGGGCGCGGGCGCGGTCGATCTCGACGCGCACGCCCTGCACGCCCCTGCGCGCGGCGAGCGCGTAGGCCCCGGCGAGGGAGCCGGCCAGCGTCAGCGCGGCCAGCACGCCGATCAGAACGTAACCGCGACGGGGATGACCCACGACGTACGGACTCCTTGGTCGGTGGTGAAGGTGATGCGCAGCGCGCGCGGGAGGCCAGGATCGTTCCAGTCGTCGGTCCAGACCCCCTGCGCCCCACCCACGCCGCCCACGCCACGGAAATACGCGATCGACGGGTCGCGGAGCGCGCCCAGCACGGCGCGGGCGTGGCGCACGTCGAGGTCGCCCGAGAGCGTCTCGGCGCCGGCGCGCACCGCTTCCTCGGCCGATTCGTCGGGCGGGCGCTCCGACGCGATGCGCGAGGATGCCTCGGCGTACCAGAGATCGAATACGCCTGACTCGCTCGGCCGCTCCATGAACCGCCAGCGCGCGGTGGCGTGCTCGCGCCGGTGCGGCGCCGCGAGGGTGCACATGGTCTCGGCGTCGAGGCTGAGTTTCCGCGCCACGAACCGCACCGGCGCTCGGGCCTCGTTGAGAGAAAGCCACGCCATCTGCGACGCGATCAGGGCGCGCACCCGCTCCTCGCGCCCGCCGCGTTGCCGGTCCACCGTCACGTCGCCCACGGCACGGACGGCGGCGCGCACCGCGCCCGCGGCCATCGCCATGACCATGCTCGCCAGCAGCAGGGCCACGAGCAGCTCAAGCAGCGTGAGGCCCGGGGCGCGGCGCGATCGGCATGGTCGACGGGCGTTCACCATCGGGTCGCGCTCAGCTTCACGCGCCCCACCTCGACGCGGAGGATCTCCGTGGGCACGAGAGGATCGGGAGATGCGCCCCCGGGCGTCAGGGGTTCCGGCTGCGTCGCGCCTCGTGTGCGGAGGTCGCGCGCGTGCATGGTCGTCGCGACGGTTTCCACCGTCCACGGCAGGCCGTCGGTCACGCCGACCCAGCGCTCAACGCCGGACGAGACCTGGGAGCGCCCCTGCTCCGGCAGCGCCCGCACGAAGCCTTGCTCCAGCAGCGTGCGCGCCAGCGCCAGCTCGCGCTCGGCGCGCCCCGCGCCGGCCTGGGCGCGCTTGCTCTGCGACAGGGCCGTCATGAGCGCGCCGAACCCCGCCGCGGCGACGAGCATCGCCACGAGCACCTCGAGCAGCGTCAGACCCCGCGCCCGGGGGCGCGCGCCGCATCGGCGCTGTGTGCGGCGGAGCGTCACTGCGCGATCTTCTCCAGCATCTCGCTGGTGTGCACCTTCGTGTTCATCAGCAGGTCGTCGATCATGTCGATGTTCACGATGCCCGCGAGGAACTCGGGGGTGTACTCGGGGAGGTCCTGGGGCGAGATGACGATCGTGGGCGTGACGAGTATCACCAGCTCGGTCTGCTCGCGGAACAGGTTCTTGCCACGGAACAGCGTGCCGATGAGGGGGAGGTCCTTGAGCAGAGGGATGCCTGTCTCGTTCTCGACCTCGCGGTCGCGCCGGATGCCGCCGAGCACGGCGGTGTCGCCGCTGCGGACCATGACGGTGGTCTGGATCTGGCGCTGGGAGAAGGACGGGCTCTGGATCGCCGCGCCCGCGGTGGGCTGCACGACGTCCGAGACCTCCTGCTGGATCTGCAGCGCGACCTCGCCGCTGTCGTTGACGCGCGGGGTGACGGTGAGAATGACGCCCGCCTTGCGGTACTCGATCGAGTTGTTGATGCGGTTGGGGTCCGTCGCGTCGGTCGTGCCCGAGATCTGCTGCGTGATGATCGGCACCTCCGACCCCACGTTCAGAAACGCCGGCTTGCCGGTGGTGGCGATGGTGTACGGCGCCGAGAGCACCGCGACGTTGCCGTCGTTCGCCGCCATCTCGACCAGCGCGAACGCGTTCCCGCTCAGGATGAACGCGCTGCCGATGGGGTTCGCCACGGCGCTGGCGGCTGAACGGATCTCCCACGGGATGTCGTCCACCTCCTGGCGGAGGAAGAGCTCGACACCGAACTGCAGGTCCGCGGTCAGCGTCACTTCCGCAACCACGACCTGCAGGTACACCTGCTTGGGCGGGCCGTCGAGCATGTCGATCAGTTCGCGGACCTCCTTGTAGATCCCGGGCTTGGCGCGGATGAGGAGCGTCTGCCCCTGCGTATCCTCGCCCGCGCTCAGCGGTGGCAGCGACGTGCCCGCGCCGGTCAACCCCCCGCCGCGGGTCGCGCCGGCGCCGCCGGTCTGGCCCTGCTGGGAGGACGCCGTGGTCGCCGGCGTGGTGGCGCTGGCGCCGCTGCCCTGACGGGCGGAGATCGGCGTCACGACGGGCTTGTCGCCCTCTGGCAGCCTGTCGAACGCGGCGGTGATCGCCGTTTCGAGCATTCCGGGCGCGGCGTGCTGCACGTGGTAGAGGTGCGTGACGGGCTGGTCGCCTTCGAGAGGCTTGTCGAGGCGCTCGAACCAGGCGTCGAGCGAGGGGACGATGTCGCGCACGGTGGTCGTGACGAACACCTGCTGCGACCGGGGCAAGACGCTCGCGGTGAACTGCGTCGTCGCCTCCGCCGTGGTGCGCACGCCGAGCGCCTTGGCGTATTCGCTCAGCCCGTCGGCCAGTTCCTTGGGCGTCACATACGTGGGCGAGTAGAGGCGGAACACGCGCGAGGCGAACGCGGGCTGGTCGAACTCGCCGATGATGGACAGCAGGCGCTCCGCGTTCGCGGGGCCCTCGACCAGCACCAGCACGTTCGTGCCCTTGGGGCTGAACGCGGCGCCGCGGTCGGAGAGCATCGACTTGAGCCCCTCGGCGACGTCGGTCGCGAGGGCGTTGCTCAGCGGCAGGACGTACGTGCCGGTGGTGAGGTTCTCGCGCACGCGGTCCCAGCCGACCTGCACGGGGCCGGCGCGCTTGGGGGCGTCCTTCGCGGCGACGACGTGGACCACGCCGTCCTGCTCGACCAGCGCCAGGCCGTAGGCCTCGCAGACCGAGTCGAGCGCGCGGAACAATTCCTCGTGGCTGACGCGCCCCTCGAGGATGAACGACATCTCTTTGGCGCTCGAGCCGAGGTCCGCCGCCAGGACGTAGTCGACCTTGAGCACCTTCTCGAAGATCTCGCGGAACACCTCGCGCGCGTCGACCTGCTTGAAGTTCAGCGTGACCTCGAGGTCGCGCGAGGGAGCGGCCTGCGCCTCCTGGACGCGCCCCGCGCCGCCGGCGCGCGACACCTCGACGGCCTCGGGCGCGCGAGAGCGCGCGGGCCCGGGCTTGGCGTCGCGCTGGCCGAGCGTCCGGTCGACGGGGCGCGTGGCGTCCTTGGAGGGCATCTTCCGCAGCGGGAGGCTGCGCTGCACGCTCTGCGCCGCGTCCGGCTTGGGGGCGGACGCGCAGCCGGCCAGCGCCGCGATGAGCGCGGCCCCGCCGACACGCGCCGCACGATTGGTTCTTGACTGGCTCATTCCGCGCTCCAGGTCGCCCGCGCCGGCCCGGGGAGCCCCCGGCGGCGCCGTCCGCGTACATCACACCGTTTGCATGTCGTTGATGCTGAAGATCGCCAGCAGCATCGCCACGACCACCGCGCCGACCACGAGCCCGATCAGCAAAATAGCCGCGGGCTCCAGCAGCGTCAACGCGCGCTTCAGCGCGCCAGACACCTCGTTCTCGAGACTCTCCGACACTCGCTCGAATACCCTGGGGAGGCTCCCCGATTCCTCCCCCACCGCCAGCAGCTTGTCCGACCGCTCGGGCAGCAGCCCGGCTTTCCGGGTCGCCTCGCTCAGGCGCTCGCCCTCGCGCATCGACGCGATCACGCCGTCGAGCCGGTTGCGCAACTCGAGGCTCGACCACGTTGTCCGCGCGATGTCGAGGGCGCGCAGCATCGGGGCGCCGCCGGTCAGCATCATCCCCATCGCGCCGGTGAAGCCGGCCGCCTGCTGCTTCCACCACAGCGGTCCGACTGGCGTCTTCGTCAGGATCCAGCGCTCGATCGCCGCGCGCTGCTCGGGCTTCCGCCAGCGCGACCGCAGCACGAGGAACCCCGCCGCGCCCAGCGCCGCCAGCAGCGGCGACCACGACGCCAGCCCGCGTGACAACCCGATGACGATCGCCGAGAACAGCGGCAGCTTCACGCCGATCTCCTCGAACATCGCCGTGAACCGCGGGACCACCAGCCCCACGATCGCCGCCATCATCAGCGCCCCCACCACCACCAGGATCGCCGGGTACGTCAGCGACGACACCACCTGCTGCTTCAGGCGCGCCGTCCGCTCCTCCTGCTCGTTCAGCTTCCGCAAGATCAGCGGCAGGCGCCCGGTCTCCTCCCCCACCTGCGTCATCGCGATCTGCAGCGGCGTGAACCGATCGGGCATCGCGCGCAGCCCCTCCGCGAAGGTGCGCCCCTCGCGGACGGTCTCCGCCAGCGCCCGCAGGGCCTCGCGGTCCGGCTCGCGCCTGGGGATCGCCACGATCGTCTCGAGCGCCGTGTCCAGCGCCATGCCCGACTCGAGCAGCAGCGCCAGTTCGCCGAACGCGCCCGCGCGAGCGCGAGTCCACGAGCCCGAGCGAACGGGCTTCACGCCCGC
>CAYVSR010000012.1:0-15863 GCA_964453125.1 uncultured Phycisphaeraceae bacterium
GCTCGCGCCGCACGCAGTTCCGCGCCGACGAGGCGGGGGCGGACGTCGCCGACGCCGCGGCGGCGGGCGCGCCCGGTCAGTAAACCGCACGCACGCACATGGCACACGCGCCCGCGGATCGCCGGGGCGCTTCACACGACCGCGCGAGCGGGGGCGGCGCGGATGGCGTCTCCCGATCGCTCGCAGAACCGCCCGGCCCGGCGCCACTCGCGCGTCGGCGCCAAGCACGAGGAACGCTCTCTCCCATGGCCGAGAACTACGAACCGAATCCCAAAGACGTCATGCGCTTGCGCCAGGAGACCGGCCTGCCCATGATGGAATGCAAGAAGGCGCTGATCGCCACCAAGGGCGACTTCGAGGGCGCGAAGGACTTCCTCCGCAAGAACCTCAAGGGCAAGATGGACGCCCGCACCGACCGCGCCGCGGGCGAGGGTCGCGTGGCCGTCGCCGTCGCGCCCGACGCCAAGAGCGCCGCGATGGTCGAGATCCGCGCGGAGACGGACTTCACCGCCAAGAACGAGCAGTTCGTGACGATGGCGGGCAAGGTCGCCGCGCTGGCGCTGGGCGCCTCGTCCGGCTCGGGCCCGGTGACGGCCAACGAAGCCATGACCAAGGAAGTCGACGCGCTCCGCATCTCGACGGGCGAGAACATCTCGTTCGCGCGAGGGCACCGGCTCGCCGGGGGCGCCGGCGCGAACTTCGCGCACTACGTGCACCACGACGGCAAGCAGGGCTCGCTGGTGCAGGCCGAGGGGCCCGTGCCCGCCGAGGCGCTGAAGCTCATCTGCCAGCACATCGTGGCCAACCCCATCGCGCCCGCGGGTCTCACGCCCAACGACATCCCCGCGGACGTCGCCGAGAAAGAGAAGAAGTTCGCCCTCGAGCAGGCGATCGAGAGCGGCAAGCCGCGCGAGATCGCCGAGAAGATGGTCGAGGGCAAGATGCGCAAGTTCTTCGAGGAGGTCGCCCTCCTCGAGCAGCCGCTCGTCATGGACCCCGAGAAGCGCGTCAAGGACCTGCTGCCCGCCGGCTCGACGCTCAAGGCGTTCCTGCGCTGGCGCGTCGGCGGCGCGTGAGTCGGGCCGCGATCCGCTCGCGTTGATTGAGCCGAATCACAAGGGCCGCTCGACCGTGTCGGGCGGCCCTTTCGCTGCGCGGGTGCGTCTACCTGCGCCCCAGCATCGCGGGGATCAGCGCGCTCTCGCACACCGCGTCCCACGACATCCGCTCGGCGAGCTTCTGCCCGCGTTCGAGCATCGCCAGCCGGTCGGCGTCTGTCTCCGGCAGCGCCCGCAGCAGGCGGTCCGCCACCACGGCCGCGACGCGCTCCTCGCGGGCGTCGCGAGCCTCGCGCGTCTCGGCGGCTCCCTGCCCGTCGGCCTCGCCCGCGTAGTCGGCCACGAGCACGTTGGGCGTCTCCGCTTCCTTCCAGCCAAGCGAGCCCAGCGCCCGGCGCACGAACCCCACGCAGCCGCAGACCGAAGAGGGCACGCACACCGCGCCCGCGTGCAGGGGCTCGAGGTGGGCGATGCCGAAGGGCTCGTAGATGGACTGCCCGAACTCGACGTCCGTGGCCCGGCGCAGGTGCGCGAGCGACATCCCCTCGGGCGCCGCGCCGCCGAGGCGCTCGCGCGTGAAGCCGAACTGGTTGACGAAGATGGCTCGCACCGCGCCCGCGCCCGGCCGCCCAGGGTTGTTGAACACCTGGATGTCGCGCCAGATGGGGTCTTCCACGCCAGCGATGTCCGGGTAGCCCTCGCGGTGGTCCGCTGGCCAGCGGTGAGACGCGGCCATGCGGTTGACGTCGTCGAACGAGCGCGGGTGAGCGCCGCAGGCGAGCACCACGAGCGCCGCGGTCTTGCCGCGCTGGCGGAGGCGCTGCTCCATGTGGGCGCAGACGCGGAGATCGCGCCAGAGCCCCTTGCTGATCACAGGGCGCGTGACGTGCGTGAACAGAAAGTCGGGGACGAACCCGAGGGCGGCTCGCATCCACTCGTCCACCATCGCGCGCGAGCGGCGTTTCTCCGCGAGCGTCAGCGGCTCGCTCGGCACGCCGTTGTAGCACGTGAGCACCGCGGCCTTGTCGAACTCGTGCGACAGGAACCGCATCTCCTGGGCGGTCTCGTCGCCCACGGCGAGGGTGGCGTCGAGGTGGTGGGCGCGCGAGACCAGCGCGTGGCGCCCGTTGTCGGCGCCGATGAGGCTCGGGAACACGTCCGGCATGCGCTTGCCCTGCGCCATCGCCCGGCGCATCGCGGGGTAGAACATCGCGTCGTGGCCGGGGTGGTCCTCGACGATGCGCCGCGCCGTCGAGCACTCGTGCGCGTGGAAGAGTGTGCGGAAGCGGCGCTGCGGGTCGGCCGCGGCGAGCAGCGCCGTGCACATGCCCATGTACTCGTGCGACAGCAGGACGCCGGGCAGATCGCCGGCGGGTACGAGCGCGAGCAGCGCGTGCCACGCCGGCTGGGCGAGGCGGCAGTACTCCTCGAAATCCCACGCGTGCTCGTAGCGCAGGCAGTCGAGGCCGAAGCGGTCGTACAGCAGGTGCTTGAAGGTCTCGAGTCGGCGGGTGTCGGGGTGGGTGACGTCGAGGAGCAAGACCTCGGCCTCGGCCTCGCGCGGCTCGTGCGACTCGGTGCGCAGCCGGCGCACGCCGTAGACGATCGGCGTCCCGAAGGCGAGTTCGATGGGGTGGAGGAGCGCCCCGAGCCCCTCGGGGTCGAGCCGGTCAGGACCGGAGTAGCGGACGCGGATGGCGCCCTCGCCGATGCGCGACAGCGGGTCGACGCCCGGCTCGCGCTTGAACAGGGGCGACACGAGGATCGACCGCTTCGCGGCGCGCTGGTACACGGGCGAGGTGATCAGCCCCTCGAGCACGGCGCCGATGCCGCCGAGTTTCTCCGTCGCCTCGTGGGTGACGTGCACAACGGTCAGGGGCGTGGTCGGCATGGGTGCGGCAGCGTCCGAGAATGGGCGTCAGCGCGCGCGATCCGGCGACACGCCGAGGGACGATAGTGCATCGGCCAGTTCGCGGTCGGGCGTGATCCAGGCGAGACGCCCGGAGGCGTCGGCGCGGAGGTCGAACTCGGGTGAGTCGGCCTCGATCGTGACGGCGCCGCCGCCGGCGAGCAGCGCCCGCACCTCGCCGGGGAGGTCCGTCGATCTCGCGGTGAGCGTCCGTGCGGGCCCGTTCGACCCCGAGAGGCGCAGCGTGCCCACGCCTCGCTCGGCGAGCGCACCGGCGAGAACCAGGGGGAGGGATGCGGGGTCGAGGCGCGCCTCGCCGCGGAACGCTGGGACGCTCACGGCGTGGCGGCGTCGGGGGGGATGACGTCCTCGACGTCCTGGTCGTCCACCGCGCGGCGCATGAGGAGGTAGAGCAGCGTGGACGCGCAGTCGTGGTACGACACGACCGCGCCCGCGAGCAGCGCGAGGAAGAGCCGCTCCCACACGCCGATGAGCGAGTCCGTGGCCTTCGCCGTGCCCGAGAGGCCCATCGGGCGCGGGGCGAGCGTGAAGTCCATCGGGCGGACGGAGCCGGCGAGTTCGTTCGCGTCGCTCCAGAGGCCGGCGAGCGAGGCCGTCCAGTTCAGCACGAGCGCGGCGCCGGCGGCGAGCAGCGAATACGCCACCACGCCCAGCGCGATCAGGATCGCCGTGTAGAGGAGCAGGCGCCCGGGGCGGCCGATGACGTAGGCGTAGGCGCGCTGCATGGCGTCCACGGCGTCGGCGCCGTCCACCACGATGGCGGGCGCGACGAGGTGTGCGCCGAACGCGAAGCCAACCGAGAGCACGAGCAGCGCCACGCCGCCGAGCAGGAACACGCCGTAGAGCAGCCCCCCCACCACGTTGAGCCCGGGCACGCGGAAGAGCGCCAGCCCCGCGACGGCCATGGCGAGGCACAGGAACCCGATGAGCACGGGCGGCGCGACCAGCGCGCCGTAGAGGCTCTTCCAGCGCGATGCGGCGAAGCGAAGCGCCTCAGGAATGCCCACCGCGCGCCGCAGGCCGACCTCGCACGCCGCCATCCGCGCGATGGCGCCGAACGCCAGGATCCGCACGGGGATGATGAGCGCCAGCAGCACGACCAGCAGCGCCACGAACGCGCCGGTGTGGGCGCTCGCGGCGCGCGGGATCTCGTGGAACCAGAGGCGCGCCATCGCGTCCCACGCGCCCGCGAAATCGAGGCGCAGCGAGCGGGCCACCGCGCCGTGGAACGCGTCGAGCGTGGAGTCAACGAGGGAGGCGAACAGCCCCTGCGACCTGCCGACGCGCGCCATGCCCGCGCTCGCCCGCGTGGCGGTCGTCACCACCGGGCCCGCGATGGCGTCGAAGAGCGTGCCCACGCCCATGATCGTCGCGATCACCAGGAACCCGATCGCCACGCGCGCCGGCTGCAACGCTAGCGGCACGGCCCGGAACAGCGTGGGCCACACCAGCCCGGCGGTCACTTCGGCGAGCGTGATTGGTCCGCGGATCGGTCGGCCCGGTTCGGAAGCCATGCGCGCGATGCTACCCCACGCTCAGGGGCGCCGCACACCGGCCACGATGGCCTCGAAAATCGCCTCGGGCTCGACCATCCGGCCGACGCCGACGGTGCGGCAGGCCATCCAGCCCTCGCCGGGGCCCAGGAGCGTGTACCCGTCGGCCTTCAGTTGTTCGGCGTGCCGGCGCGTCGAGGGCTGGGCCCACATCGCGTCGTTCATCGCCGGCGCGAGCAGCACGGGCGTGCGGGCGCGGTCCACCGCGCTGAGCACCGTCGTCACCACGTCGTCGGCGAGGCCGAGCGCGAGTTTGGCCATGCAGTCCATCGTGCAGGGCGCGACCACCGCGATGCTCGCCGCCCGGGCGAGCGAGATGTGCTGCGGGTCCTGGCTCTCCACGTGCTCCCACTGGCTCGTGTAGACGGGCCGACCCGAGAGCGCCTGGAACGTGAGCGGGCCGACAAACCGCGTCGCGGCGTCGGTCATCAGCACGGTGACCTCGGCGCCCGCCTGCGCGAGGCGAGAGACGAGCGTGCACGTCTTGTACGCGGCGATGCCGCCCGTCACGCCCACGAGCACGCGGGCGTTGCGGAGGGCGTCTTGTGGGGGCGCGGTGGGCACGGCGGCCTGCGTGGCGCGGTCGGTCGCGACCGGATCAGTCGCGGTCTTCGTCGCGGCCGTAGGACGGGCGCATCGACGAGAGCAGCGGCTCGTTGGAATACTCGACGGTGATCTTCTCCTCGAGGATCTCCTGGACGGCGATCTCGAGGTTCGACTTGCCCTCGCGCTCGACGAGCGGGCGGGCGCCTTCCATCAGTTGCACGACACGCCGCTGGATCAGGCAGCACAGCTTGAACCTGCCGCCGACCTTCTCGACGATGGCGTCGCTCTTGAGGGCTTCGATCATCTGGGTGGTGGCTCCGTTGGGCGGGAGGGAGGCGGTCCCCGGCGCCGCCCGGGGTCCCCGCGCGGGGGCGTTCCGGCGAAGGAACGCTCCCCTGAGGGGGGCGGAGAGTATATCATGGCGCCGGACACGGGGCGAGCGGCGCGGAGGGCGCCGGGCCCACGCGTCCGAGCCGAACCTGCGACCGTTCACGAGTCCGCTCCCGGCGCCGCGCGCTCCGGGTATGCGGCAGGAGCGCTTTACAGCGGTGTCCATGCATCACGACTTCAAGTTTGGCGACCGGATCGTGCACGCGGACAAGCCGGAATGGGGGTCCGGGGTGGTCAGCGCCGCGATCCCGGCGATCCAGGACGGCAAGCGGTGCCAGCGCCTCACCATCCGCTTCGACCGGGCGGGCGTCAAGACGATCTCCACTGCCTTCGCGCACCTCAAGCCGGCCGACCAGGAGCCCGCGATCGAGCAGGCGATCGTCACCTCGAACTCCGACTGGCTCTCGGACGTCGGCTCGAAGCGCGTGCAGGAGATCATGACCCGCCTGCCCGAGAACGCCAACGACCCCTTCGCATCGCTCGAGTCACGCCTCAAGGCCACGCTCGCGCTCTTCCGCTTCAGCCCGTCCGGCGGCGCCCTGATCGACTGGGCCGCGGCCCAGAGCGGCCTCAAGGACCCGCTGTCGCGGTTCAGCCGCCACGAGCTCGAGGACTACTACAAGCGCTTCGAGTTCGCCCGCACCGAGCACCTTCGCAGGTTATTGAGCGAAGCGCAGCGCGCCGAGCCCAAGATGGTCGCCGCCGTGCTCGCCGGCGCCCCCGACGCGGCGCGAGCCGCGGTGCGGCAGTCCAACCACCGCTGATGCCCGGGGGCGACGCGCCGCGCAGTCGTGCGCATCCGCGCGCGCGACGCAGAGCGCACACCCGTTTCCCGACCGCCGATGCACGCCGAGAACGGGCCCGTTTATCGGCGGCGATCCCGCGTAGACGCTCTGGCACGCCGGCTCGCCGGGCCCGGGCGGGGCGTGGCAAGCCGGTTGTTGATGTCCCTCTGTCGGCCCGCGACGGACGCGAGCAGGCGCCAACTCAAGACACGGCGGAGGGCACCATGACCGACCAGGAATTCCAGCAGAAGCTCGCGGAACTGATGGAGCAGATCGAACAGGCTCCCGAGAGCGAGCGCGGGCGCCTCCGCCAGGTCGCCGAAGAAACCCGCACCCGCCACGAGCGGATGCGCACGATCATCGGGGACCTCCAGGCCTCGCTGGACAACCTCCGCCTGAGCGTCAAGTACCTCGTGTTCGACCTCGAGGCCACGCGGCGCGAGAACGCCTACCTCCGCAAGATGCTCGGTGAGGCCGGCCAGGGGCGCGCGCCCCGCGCCGAGGACTCCGGCGCCGACTGAACCATGAATCCTTCGCGGACCGGCGCGAGCACAGCGCGCAGGCGAGCGTGACCGCCCGGAAAGAAGAGAGAGACAAGCGCCGGCGACGAACCAACGCGGGTGATCGGGAGGCGGAAGCACAGGCCGCCGAGCGGGCCCCGCAGCGAACGTTCTCCGTGCCGGACCGGCGGATGCGCGATGGCGCGTCCGCTGGTTTTTTTCGCCGGGCGGCGAGCCGACGCGTACGCTCAAGGCGTGCGACACCGAGGCAACTGGCGGCTGTTCGTCGCGATTCACCCGCCCGCGCAGACCGGCGCGGCGCTCCTCGACGCGCTGGCCGGCCTTGCGCTGCCCGAGCATCGCGCCACGCCCGCCGGGCAGGTGCACCTCACGCTGCAGTTCGTCGGCGACACGGCGGAGGCCGAGGTCGAGCGCGTCGCCGAATCCGTCTCGCGGTCCGTCGCGGGGATCAATCCGTTCTCGCTTCGCGTGGAGCGGTGCATCACGCTGCCGCGCCCGTCGCCGGGCCGGCGAGCGCGCGAGACGCCCCGGCTGCTCGCGGCGCTGACGGATGCGCCGCCGGAACTGCTCGAGATCCAGCGCCGCCTGGCGCACCGTCTGGCTCGCTCGCTGCGCGACCGGCCGGGAGCAGGGTTCGTGCCGCACATGACCCTGTGCCGCTTCCGTGAGGGATCGAGCGCGGAGGCAATCGATCAGGCGATCGAAGGGCCCGGGGCGGCGCCGTTCGGCGTGGGCGAGGTCCGGCTGATGCGGAGCGTGCTGGCGCCCGCCGGGGCCGCGCACGCCGAGGTCGGGCGATTCCCGCTGGGGTGTGGCTGAGGGGAGCCCCGCCGGACGCTTCGGTTGACACGCCCCCGAACCGCCGGGACTATCCTCCGCTGCGCGGCGCCGGCCGCGGGCGGGGCCGTCCCGCGATGACACTTGGAGAGGTGGCCGAGCGGCTGAAGGCGACGGTTTGCTAAACCGTTATACGGGATATCATCCTGTATCGGGGGTTCGAATCCCCCCCTCTCCGTTCGCGGCGGCCCGGGCAAACCGGGCTTCACGGGGCAGCCGCGGACGAACCGGGTTTGCGAAATGTGGCCACTGGCTTGTGGGCGCCGGTTCCGGTGGGTACGCTGCGCCGGTCCGATAGTGTTCTCCCGGCGGGAGCGCTGCTGACCGCCTGGCGAGGGAACGAATCACGTCATAGCAGCCACATATTGGGGATTGGCATGACGCATCGCTTGCTTGCGTGCTGCGCGATTGTCGGCGCAGGGATCGCGTCTCCCGCCGTGGCAGGGGTGCTCAACGGCAACTTCGAGACCGGCGATCTCACGAACTGGACGATCACCTTCACGCCCGGCGGCACCACCGCGGTCATGAACGTCGAGGCGTTCGACATCGACGGCCCCGGGCCGCTCGGCTCGTCGCTCGCCGCACGCTTTTCGGTCGGCCGCGCGGCCGGCGTCACGACAGGCAATCAGGGCATCATGATGACGCAGTTGGCCTCGGTCGTGGCCGGCAACGCGTACCAGATCGACTTCGACTGGTCCGCGTGGCGTCCGGTCGGTCAGGGCAGCAACACGCAGGGCGGCATTTTCGACATCATCGTGAACGGCGTCTCGATCGCGAACGCGCTCGCCGGACCGACGTCCGGCGCCGCGCCGCGGTTCGGTCACCTCACCGGCAACTTCGTCGCCGCCGTGACGGGCGAAGTGGAGGTCGGCGTGATGATCACCCGTCCCTTCACGGTGCCGACGCCCACGGCGCCGACGCTCTTCCAGTTCATCGACAACTTCACGATGGTCCCCACCCCGGGCACGACGGCGCTCTTCGCGCTCGCCGGGCTCGCGGGCGTCCGCCGGCGCCGCTGAGGCCGCCGATCCACGACAACCTCGTTCCCCAGAGCCCGGCGATGGCCGGGCTTTTCTCTGCGCGGGGTATCCTGCGCGCCGCTCGCACGCCATCGGAACAAAGGAGCCTCGCATGCGCATGCACCCGTTCGGACTTCCCGCGGTCGCGATGGGCGCCGTGTTCCTCGCGCCCGGCGCCCACGCCGACGAAGCCCCCCGATTCGGACGCCCGGTCGCGACGTACTCGATCGTCGCGCGCGACGCTGCGACGGGCGAGATGGGCGTCGCCGTGCAGAGCCACTGGTTCAGCGTGGGGCCGGTCGTGCCCTGGGCGGAAGCGGGCGTCGGCGCCGTGGCCACGCAGAGCCTCGTCGACGTGAAGTACGGCCCGCTGGGGCTGGCGCTGATGCGCGCCGGCAAGCCCGCGGCGGCCGCCCTCAAGTCGCTCACATCCACCGACCCCGGCGCCGATGTGCGCCAGGTCGCGATGGTGGACGCGAAGAACACCGTCGCGGTGCACACCGGCCCCAAGTGCATCGCCGAGGCGATGCACCACATCGGCATCGCGCTCGACGGCAGCGCGTACTCGTGCCAAGCAAACCTCATGCGCAACAAGACCGTCGCCGACGCGATGGCCCGGGCGTTCGAAGAGGCGTCGCCAAAGGCGTCGGGCAACGCGGGCTCGCGCACGCCGCTGGCCGAGCGCCTCGTCGCGGCGCTGCGCGCGGCGGAGCAGGAGGGCGGCGACATCCGGGGGCGCCAGTCCGCCGCGATTCTCGTCGTCAAGGGCGCGAGCAGCGGCAAGGCGTGGGAGGACAAGGTCGTCGAACTCCGCGTGGAGGACCACCCCAACCCGGTCGTGGAACTCCAGCGCCTGCTCACGCTGCACGGCGCGTACGCCCACATGAACGCGGGCGACGAGGCGATGGAGAAGAAGGACGTCGATGGCGCCCTGCGCGAGTACGGCGCCGCCATGGAGATCGTGCCCATCGAGCAGTCGGGCGGCGCCGAGATGGTGTTCTGGACCGCCGTTTCGCTGGTCAACGCGGGCAAGATCGCCGAGGCCGAGCCGCTGCTGCGCCGGGCCTTCGCGGACAAGGGCGGCGACTGGCGCGAGACGCTGCGCCGCCTGCCGCGATCGGGACTGCTGCCGGACGACAAGGCGCTGATCGAGAGGCTGGCGGGGCTGGAGGCGGAGGAGGGGGCAACGGGGTATTGAGAGAGAGAGCGCGTGCGTCATGACCGGGCGCGAACACTTCATGGCCGACGGGGTTCTTCTGAACGGAGCGCCGAGGGCGAGTTCGGGACGCTGGCGAAGGATCGAGCGCCCGCGACCTCGCCACGTTCGGATTGCATTTGGGTAGCATCCCGCCGGCTCGCACACAAAGGCGTGGAAAGCCGGGCCAATCCCTCTTCCCAGCGCTGCCCCTTTTGGTACCTTGGCTTCAACACGTCTTCGGGCCGCCTGCGGCCTGCCAACTCAGGAGGGAACGCATGAACCGATTCGTTGTGTTGTCCGGCGCCGCGCTCGCCGCCGCTGTCTCGTCCGCCTCCGCGGGCACGATGTACGCGGTGGACAGCAGCCGCGCGCTGTTCACGATCGACCTCACCACGGGCGCCCGCACGCAGATCGGCACCGTGAGCGCCAACGCGGGCACCACCGGGGGCCTGGCCTACAACGTCGCCACCCAGACGATGTACCTCACGTCGACCAGCCTCGATTCGCTGTACACGCTCGACCTCGTCACCGGGAACGCCACCCTCGTCGGCGCGTATGGCGACGCGGCGATCGTCATGCACGGCCTCGAGCACCACGACGGCAACGGCAACCTCTACGGCGCCTCGTCGCACAACGGCGGGCTCTACACGATCAACACCTCCACCGGCGCCGCCACGCTCGTCGGCACGTCGGGCCTGACCTCGTTCACGAACCTGGGCTACAACTTCCACACCGGCCAGATGTACGCCACGAACAGCGGCGCGGACAGCTTCTACAGCATGGATGTCACGACGGGCGCCACGACGCTGCTCGGCCCGCTCACAGGCCCGACCAACCCGAACGGTCTCGCGTACAACCGAGACAACGGCTTCATGTACCTCGTGGACAACACGACCGACACGCTCTACACGATCAACCTCTCCACCGGCCTCGCCACCGCCGTGGGCCCCACGGGCGCGGGCAACCTGCTCGGCCTCGCGTACGTGCCGGACGTGCCGACCCCCGGCGCCGCCGCGCTGCTCGGCCTCGCGGGCCTCGCGGCCGCCCGTCGTCGTCGCTGATCGCAAACCGTCTCGAATTCAGACCGCAGCCCGGTCGCACCACGGCCGGGCTGTTTTTTGGCCTACAGCAGCGCCATGGGGTCCACGTCCACCGCGGTCCGCGCATCGGACTTGAGCAGCCCCGCGTTGCGCGCGTGGGTCAGCGCCCGCTGCAGTTCCGCCGGCGTGCGCGAGGTCAGTTCGAGCGCCAGCCGATGGAAGTCGTTGATGCGCGCGATGGGGCACTCCATCGGCCCGCGCAGACGGATGTCGCGGCTGTCCCCCATCGCCTCGCGCAGCGCACGCTCGATTTCGTTCCCGTGCGCCCACGCCTTCTCCGGGTCCTTGTCGCGCACGACGATGCGCGCCATCCGCGTGTAGGGCGGCAGCCCGGCGCGCTTGCGCAGCGCGAGCTCCTGCCCCGCGAACGCCCGGTAGTCGTGCGTCGCCGCAAGGCGGATCGGCGCGGCGCCGGGGGTGAACGTCTGCACGAGCACCCGCCCCGGCTCCGTCGACCCCGGTCGCCCGGCGCGCCCCGAGACCTGGCTGACCAGTTGGAACGTGCGCTCGCCCGAGCGGAAGTCCGGCAGGTTCAGCGCCGTGTCCGCGTTCACGACGCCCACCAGGCGCACGCCGGGAAAGTCGAGCCCCTTGGCGATCATCTGCGTGCCCAGCAGCAGGCGCACCTCGCCGCGCTCGAAGCGGTCGAGCGCCTCGAACCATTTCCGCCCCGCCCCACCGCTGCCGACCGAGTCGCCGTCGAGGCGGAGCATCGTCTCGCCGGAAATGAGCCCGGGGAACAGCCGGGCGAGTTCCTCCTCGACGCGCTGCGTGCCCATGCCGAACACCGTGACCCTCCGCGAGCACAGCGGGCAGAGCGTCGGCAGCGTGCGCTCGGCGAGGCAGTGGTGGCAGCGCACCAGCCCACCCTTGGGCGCCAGGCGGTCGCGGTGGTAGACCATCGCCGCATCGCACGAGTCGCACGTCAATATCCAGCCGCAGCGGTGGTCGGGGCAGCAGATGTAGTTGCCCCACCCGCGCCGGTTGAGCAACAGGATGGCCTGCGCGCCCGCGTCGAGCGTCTGCCCGATGGCGCGCTCGAGGCGCGGGCCCAGCAGGTGCACCCGCTTGTCCGTCCAGGGCCTGGCCCGACGCTCCTCCGCGAGGTCCACGATCTCGACGCGCGGCATGCCGACGCCGCCCACCCGGTCGGGCAGTTCGAGCAGCGAATACTTCCCCTCCGTCGCGGCGCGCCACGACTCGAGCGAGGGCGTCGCCGAGCCGAGCACGACCGGGCAGCCCTCCAGCTGCGCCCGCTTGATCGCCACGTCGCGCCCGTGGTACCGCGGCAACTGGTCCTGCTTGTAGCCGTCCTCGTGCTCCTCGTCGACGATCACCAGCCCGAGGCGCGCCCCGGCCGGGAAGGGCGCGAACACCGCCGAGCGAGCCCCGATCACCACCCGCGCCGCCCCCGACGCCACCGCCGACCACTGCTGGCTCCGCTGCGCGGCCGTGAGGCCCGAATGCAGCACGGCGATCTCCGCCCCGCGCGCCGACCCCGGCAGGCGCAGCGAACGAAACCGCGCGAAAAAGCGGCCCACGGTCTGCGGCGTCAGGCTGATCTCGGGCACCAGCACGATCGCCCGCTCGCCGCGCTCCAGCGCCAGCGCCAGCGCCCGCAGATAGACCTCCGTCTTGCCCGAGCCCGTCACGCCGCGGAGCAGGTGCACCCGGAACGAGCCGAGCGACGCCCCGACCGCCGCGGTCGCCTCGCGCTGCGCATCGGTCAGCGCGACCGACACGTCGGGCGGAACCGGGCGGTCGTCCCACACCGCGGTCACGCTTGTTCTCGCCACCTCGCGGTACACGCCCATGCGCACCAGCCGGTTGAGCGGTGCGAGCGTCTTCAGGCCCGCCTCGCGCGCGGCGTCCTTCGCGGCCATCGGAAAGCACGAGGCGTCGATGCCGGCGAGCGCCCCGATCGCGGCGCGCAGCGCGGGCGTCAGCTTCACGTCGGGCGCCGGCGGCGCGCCCGTCGGTTCGATCTCCACCACGCGGCGCACCCCGGCGCCGTGCTTCACCGCCGCCGGCACCATCGCGCCGAGCGCCATGCCCAGCGGCGTGCAGTAGTACCGCGCGATCCACTCCGCGAGCGAGACGAGCGTCGGCGGCAGGCCCGTGCCGGTGCGCCGGCGGATGGGCTTGATCTTCGAGGGGTCCAGGCCCGGCTCGGTCAGCACCTCGAACACGTACCCCGTGGCGGGCGTGTCGCCACGACCCAGCGGCGCCTCGACGCGGTCGCCCACCGCGAGCGCGCCGATGGAATCGGGCACGCCGTAGGTCAGCCCCTCGGGGTGATCGATGCCCCGCTCGAGCACGACGCGGGCGTAGCGGCCGAAGACGGGCTCGGGCTGCTGGAAGAGGCTTTGTCGCACGCGCGAAGCGTAGCGGCGCCGCGGCTACTTGCCGGGATTCTCGCCCGCGGCGCGGCGCGCCTTGGCCTGCTCGATCGCGCCCTGCAGGATGATCGTCGCGTCGGTCCCCGCCTGATCGACGCGGCTCGCCGCCAGCGCCAGCGCGTCCACGCCGGTGAGGTCGCTGATCGTCGGGTCCGCCCCGGCCCTGAGCAGGCGCCGGATGGATAGCAGGTCGCCCTCCGACGCCGCGAACATCAGCGGCGTCCAGCCGACGGACGGCGCTTCCGAAGCGCGGTCGTCGACGGTGGCGCCCGCGTCGAGCAGCGGCTCGAGCGTGACGATGCTCTTGGCGAGAAGGATGGGCGTCCAGCCCGCCTTGGTGCGCGTCCGGACACTGGCGCCGCGCCCGAGCAGCAGGCGCACGGTGGTCGGCTCGCCCTTGATGACCGCGAGGCAGAGCGCCGTCACGCCGTCGGCGTTGGCCGCGTCGAGCGGGGCGCCCGCGTCCGCAAGGGCCTTGACGCTATGCACGTCGCCGGCCTGCGCGGCGGCCATCAGCGCGGTGTCGCCGCGCGCGTTGGTCGCCTTCGGGTCCGCGCCGCGGGCCAGCAGCGCTCGCACACGCGCCGCGCCGCCCTTGGCGGCGGCGAGCATCAGCGGCGTCGAGCCTTCCTTCGAGCGGTCTTCGATGTTCACGCCCGCGTCGAGCACGGCGCCGACGGTCGCGGCGTTTCCGCGCTCTCCCAGCGCGGCCCAGTGCAGCGCCGTGAAGCCCTCCGTGCTCCGGGCGCCCACGTCGGCGCCTGCCTTGAGGAGCTCCGCGAGCGCCACGGTGTTGCCGGCGCGCGCCGCCAGCATCAGCGCCGTCGTCCCGTCGCGGGGTCTGCGTGTCTCGACGGCCGCGCCGGCCTCTATCAACCTCGTGGCCACGCCCGGCGTTGTGCAGAACGACGCGGCCCAGATCAGCGGCGTGCCGCCGTCCCACCGCACCGCGTTCACGTCGGAACCGGCCTTGATGAGCGCCTCGACGCGCTCGAGCACGTGGTCGCGCGCCGCGGTGGCGAGCATCAGCGCCGTCGTCCCATCCGTCGAGCCCAGACGCGGGCGTGCGCCCTGGCTGATCAGAAACTCCACTGCCTCGAGCGTGCCGGCGCGCGTCGCCCACATGAGCGGCGTGGACCCTTGGTGCCACTCCTCGCCGCCGCGCACCGGCTGATCAACGGGCACGCCCGCCGCGAGTTCTCGCTTCAGCCCTTCGATGTCCCCACGGATCGCGGCCTGGTGAATCGGCAGATGTTCGGTCCTTTGCGCCGGCGGCGGGGGCGGCGCGTCGGGCGCTGGGCCGGGCGAGGCCTTTACTCCCGCGGGCTGCTGCGGCGCCTGCGCGAACGCGGACACCATCGGGAGTGCGAGCAGGACGGCAAGAGGTCCGCGAATCGAGCGCATCATGGTTCTCCAAGCCTACTCGACGCCGCCGCCCGTCCGCGGTTCGCGCCCGGGGTCTTCGGCGCCATCATCGGCCGCCCGTTCGGCCGGCTGAACGCGAGCTGCGCGGGCTGCCGGGGTCGCATCTGGGCACGCCGGGGCGTAGACTATGCGCACATGTCGACCGAACGTCCCACCCGAACTGCCCGTCTGGCGCTGCCCGACGGATTGGTGTTCCGCGGCCCCGCGTTCGGCGACACCCATCGCCCCCGGACCGTCGCCGCCGAGGTGGTCTTCAACACCTCCATGACCGGCTACCAGGAGGCGCTCACCGACCCCTCGTATTCCGGCCAGATTCTCGTCATGACGGCGCCCCTGATCGGGAACTACGGCGCCAACGACGGGGATCTCGAATCGGCCAAGGCGCAGGTCGCCGGGTTCGTGGTGCGCGAATTGTCGCGGGCGCCGTCCAACTACCGGTCCAGCAGCGGCCTGAGCGACTGGCTCGCGTCGCAGGGTGTCGTCGCGATCGAGGGCGTGGACACCCGCGCGATCACGCAGGTCCTGCGGTCGTCCGGTGTGACGCCCGCGATTCTCAGCACGGACGACTCCCTGCCCGACACGGAACTCGTCCGCCTCGCCCGGTCGGCGCCGCGGATGGACGGGCAGAATCTCGTCCCGCTTGTCGCGTGCTCATCGACCCAGACGTGGCGCGAGACGCTGGGCGAATGGGCGCCCGTCGAGACCGGTCCGGCCGGGCCTCGTCTGCGCGTGCTGGCGCTGGACTGCGGCGCCAAGCGGAACATCCTGCGCAACTTGGCGCAGCGCGGCTGCGAGGTGCGGGTTGTCCCGTTCGACATTCCCGCGAGCGAGGTTCGCGCAGCGCACGAAAAGGGCGAGATCGACGGGTTGTTCGTCTCGAACGGGCCGGGCGACCCCGCCGCGGTGACCGAGACCATCGCCACCCTCCGGGACCTGCTGGCCTCGCGCCCCGGCCCGGGCGGCACGCTCCCGACGTTCGGGATCTGCCTCGGCCACCAAATGCTGGCGCTGGCGCTGGGGGCGAAGACGTACAAACTGAAGTTCGGGCACCGCGGCGCGAACCAGCCCGTTCGAAACCTGCTCACAGGCCGGGTGGAGATCA
>CAYVSR010000013.1:0-10213 GCA_964453125.1 uncultured Phycisphaeraceae bacterium
ACGCGCTGGTCGGCCGCACGCAGTCGCTGGCGCTGGGCGCGAACATCGCGTGGGGCACCGCCGGGCCGGTGTGCGACCCAATCGTTCCGGACCTGCAGGCGGCGATCAACCTGTACCTCGCGGGGCCGCCGACGTTCCTGAGCAACCCGGACAAGTTCCTTGATTCGCCGGGGCTGATCTGCGGGGCGATCAACTCGTTCGACCTGCCGCTGCTGGGGGTGATCCCGTGGCGGGTGAACAGCGGCAAGTTCACGGTGTCGCTGGAGTTTGATGAGCACAACAACCAGCCGCCGTTCCCGCGGACGATCGTGCACGACGGGAACGGGTGCACGAGCGGGAAGAACCTGGTGAAGTTCCAGGCGGGGAACTGGTTCGACGCGTGCATCCTGGGCGTGACTGGGGACTGGGCGATCGAGATCGTCTACCGACGGGTGTCGTGCGCGTGCCTCGGGGACATCAACGGCGACAACATGGTGGACTTCTTCGACCTCAACGGGGTGCTGAGCCAGTACGGGCAGACGGCGCCGGGGCTGGCGGGCGATGTGAACAGCGACGGGCGCGTGGATTTCGCCGACCTGAACATCGTGCTGAGCGCCTTCGGTATTCCGTGCTGAACCCGCGGGGGTGGGGCGTCCGTACACTTCGTGCATGAAGGCACTCGCGCTGCTCGCGGCGTCGTTGGCGTTCGCATTGTTCGTGCCCGGTTGCGCGGCGGCGCCGGCGCAGGGGGCGGGCGCGGGGGGAGACGCCAGGCCGGAGGTCGCGAGGCCCGCGTCGCTCAGCGAGCGCCAGATCGACAACGTCGGCGCGTTCGCGCGGCTCTACGGGTACGTGCGCTACTTTCATGCGAGCGATGGCTCGTTCGACACCAAGTGGGACGCGCTGGCGGCGCACGGCGTGGGCGCGGTGATCGACGCGCCGGACGCTGGGGCGTTGCGAGATGCGCTGGACGGGGTGTTCACGCCGATCGCGCCGACGCTGCGGTTGCACCTGACGGGCGAGCCGGCGCCGCCGATGATGTTCGTGCGCGCGGAGGACGCGAACGCGCCGCTGTACGGCGTGGCGGCGTGGCGCCACGAGGGGCGCGGCGTGGGGGCGGACGCGTCGGGCCCGTTCAGCAGCAGCCGCGTGGTGTTCCCGCTGACGGATGGGCAGGGGCGCGCGAGCGTGCCGGACCCGAACGTGCCGTTCCGGGCGGACCTGGGCGGGGGCGTGTCGTGCGCGATGCCGATCTCGGTGATGGTGAGCGTGCGGACGAAGACCGTGCCGGCGGGGACGCCGTTTCGCGGCGAGACGCCGGTGTCGCTGTTCGATCGGGACACGCGCCTGGGGGCGGTGGTGATCGCGTGGTCGGCGGTGCGCCAGTTCTGGCCCTATTTCGGCGAGCGCGAGACGGACTGGGACGCGGCGCTGCGCGATGCGCTGCGCGATGCGGCGGGCGCGACGCCTCTGGGCACGGTGGGGGCGCTGCGGGCGATGATGGCGCGGCTGGGGGACGGGCAGGCGGACGCGTATCTGCGGGGTGATTCGGGCGAGCGGGCGCTGGCGATCGAGTGGCGTTGGGTTGAGAACCAACTTGTGATCACCCGGGCGACTGACGCGGCGGCGGAGGCCGCGCTGGGCTTGTGGATCGGCACAGGCGCGTGCGTGTCGGCGATCGGCGGGCGATCGACGGCGAAGGCGCTCGCGGAGGCGGAGCGGACCGCGCCGGGGGCGACGCCTGCTTCGGTGCGCGAGCGTGCGCTGCGGGACATGCTGGCGGGGGCTTCGGGCGAGCGGGTGGAAATACGGATCACGCCCGCGTTCGCACAGACGCGCTCCCCCGTGGTGGTGGAACTGTCGAGGACCGCGCCGCTGGCGGCGCCGGCGCCGAGCGCGGCGGAGATCGTGCGCGAGCCCGAGCCGGGGCTGCTGGTGGTGCGCACGGCGGGGGCGAGCGCGGAGGCGCTGGGCGAACTGCGCGAGCGCCTCGCGGGCGCGACGCACATCGTGTTCGATATGCGTTCGTCGAGCCCCATCTCGGCGGTCCTGGGCTCGCTGCTCGATGCGCCTGCCGCGGCGTCGCCGGTGGGCACGCCGGTGCTGATGCGGCCCGATCAGGCCGACATGGTGTTCGAGCCGGAGACTTCGACGATCGTGGCGCAGGTCCCGAGCGTGCGTGCGCGCCTCGCGTTCGTGGCGGACGCGCGGACGCTGGGGCAGCCGGAGCGGGACCTGATCGCGGCGCGCGAGGCGAAACTGGGGCCGATCGTGGGCTCGACGACGGCGGGCACGGCGGGCGACATCACGGACGTGGCGCTGCTGGGGGCGCTGCGCGTGGCGTTCACGGGGCGCATGGCGCGGCTGGAGGACGGCGAGGCGCTGATGGGGGTCGGCGTGGCGCCGGACATCCGAGTCGAACCGACGATCGCGGGGGTGGCGGCGGGGCGGGATGAGGTTCTGGAGCGTGCGATCGAGGCGGTCAAGGCGTTGCCGGCGCGGGGGCCGCGCCCGCCAGCGCGCTGAGCGCACGCTCGAGCCGATCGACCGCGGCTTCGAGGCGGGGCGCCTCGCGCGAGAGTTCGGCGCTGTCGGCGCGCTCGACGGCGCGGCGAACGCCGGGCAGGGGCCAGGAGGCGTAGCCGCTGGTTTCGTCGGGCGCGATGAAGAGGTTGCGACGCCACGGGCGTTCGGGCAGGCCGGCCTCGTCGAACCAGGCGCGCTCCGTGGCGATCTGCAAGGCGTTGAGTCCGGCGCACGCGCTGGCGTCCGGCGCGCGTGCGGCGGCGCCCGCGATCGCTCCGACAGCGAGGGCCGCGGCACGGTCCGCCCGGTCGAGCGCGCCGGCGATGGGGGCGGCGTCGAACGCGAAGGACTTCTTCTGCGCGCGATCGGCGAGCGCGTTGAGGTGGCGGCGGGTCTCCTGCGCGGGGGCGGCGTGGTCGTACGGGATGGCGTCCGCGTTGGCGAGGCGAGCGAGCACGAGGCCCACGACGCGGGTGAGCGCGAGGTGGGGGGAGTAGTCGTCGTGCATCATGAGGCGGTACCACGCGAGCGTGTCGTAGAGCGAGTGGTAGGCCGTGCCGCCGGCGCCGCCGAAGCCCATGGATGCGCTGGGGATGCACAGGTGGGTGAGGAAGCCCGTGTGGTCGGAGCCGCCGCCGAGCGTGCCGATGGAGGGGAGGTCGTCCTGGCGGGTCTCGGGGGGTTGGTCGGCGCGCCGCTGCGGCGTGGCGCCTGTCGCGGCGCGGGCCTGCTGGCGTGCGCGCCAGGCGTCGAGCAGGGTGAGGGTCGTGGTGGGGCGCGCGGCGCCGGGGCGCGGGTCGGCGGGCTGTGGCACTTCCGCCGCGGCTTCCCAGATGAGGCGCTGGAGCGAGGGAGAAGCGCTGGCGGAGAAGTCCCACCCGCTGACGGCGGCGTCGAGGTTGATATAGGCGACGCAGGATGAGCCGAGCGACTTCGCGTGCTCTTCGACCCACTCGCTCGAGCCGATGATGCCGAGTTCTTCCGCGTCCCAGCCGCAGAACAGGATGGTGCGCGCCGGGCGGAAGCCCTTGGCGGCGGCGTCGGCGAAGGCGCGGGCGAGTTCGGCGACGACGATGGTGCCCGAGAGCGGGTCATCGGCGCCGAAGACCCACGCGTCGTGGTGCGCGCCGACGATCACCACTTGCTCGGGGAAACGCTCGCCCTTGATCGTGGCGACGACGTTGCGGATGGGACGTTGCTCGCGCGGCTGGTCGATCTTGAGGCGCACCTTGAGGTTGGAACCGCCCGACACGCGGTACGTCAGAGGCAGGCCTCCCTGCCACGCCTTGCCCGGCGGGGAGGACGCGCCCGTGCCGACATGCACCGGCGGGCCGACCATCTCGGCCATGATCTCGAGCGCCGTGGCGTACCCGATGGGCTGCACGGGGATGCGCGGCAGCGCGATGGTCGCCGGGTCGAGGCGCTGCGCCTGGGGCGTGGCGGCGACGCCGGGGGTGAGCGGGTCGCCATCGTAGGGCAGGGTGTCGATCGAGCCGCGCTGGATGTACGTGTCGTTGCCCCATGGGCCCTCGGGGTAGACCGGGCCCTGGGCGTAGCCGCTGTCGCCGGGGTCGGTGAAGATCAGCAGGCCCGCGGCGCCGGCCTCCTGCGCGAACTTTGCTTTGTAGCCGCGGAAGTTGCCGCCGTAGCGAGCGAGCACGATCTTGCCCGCGCACGAGACGCCCTGCTCCGTGAGCTTCTCGAAGTCGGCCTTCGTGCCGTAGTTGGCGTAGACGACCTCGCCGATGGCCTCGCCGGAGCCGGAGTAGCCGTTCCAGCCCAGCGCGGTGTCGTGGCCTTCTGTGTCGGTCTGCGCGGTGAATGGGTCGGCGTCGGGCAGGCGTCGCTCGTGGACGGAGAGCGTGCGGCGCTCGGGGCTGATCATCTCGAGTTCGGCGAGCCGGGGGACGGGGAGCAGGACGGAGTATTCGGGGGTTGCGACGGAGACTCCCGGCATGGCGCGGAAGATTGAGGCGAGACGCTCCGCGCCGGCGAGGCCGCCGGGCGTGCCGGCGGCGTGGGGGCGCGAGGCGAGCAGGTCGTGCGAGGCGCGGAGGGACTCGACGCGCGGGACGGCGAGGAGGGCGCGCTCCAGGTCGCGGTGGGCGGCGAGGCGGCCCGGGGCGAACGCGCCGGCGCTGGACCATGCCGAGGGCGGCGGCGCGGCGGCGTCGCGCTGCGCCGGGGCGTCCTGCTCGTGCGAGACCGCCGCGCATGCGACGAGCGCGAGTGTGACCACGCCGAGCGGGAGGGAGGATCGCGGTGATGCACGCATGGAGGGGCTCCTCGCCCGGTGGGGCGTGCGGGCCATCGTAACTTCGTGAGCGGGAGCGCCGGTGTTCACTGCCTGCGGGCGATGGCCGCCCGTTCGTCGCGGGCCTTGCGCTGGTCGCGCCGGGCGATGCGGAGGAAGGCGAGCATGCCGCCGACGACGAGGAGCGTCATGGCGACGCCGAGCGTCACGAGCACGATGAACACGGGTCCTTCGCTGGTCTGGTTCATGGGGCGCTCGCGCCCACGAGCATACGCCGGGTGCGCGGCGATCAGGGCGTGGCGACGGTCCGGCCATCGATAGCGATCAGCCCTTGGCGACCGCCTCCGAATCGCTCCATCAGCGCCCGCGCGCGGAACGCGAAGATCCGCGCGAGGTCGGGCGCGACCAGGGCGCGGTGGGCGAGGCCGGCCCCGAGCCAGTCCGGAGGCAGAATGGCGTAGTCGACCCTGTCGCGGCAGCGCACGCCGCCGGCCTCGGGCTCGAAGGTGTGCTCGTGGCGCCAGATGCGGTAGGGGCCGCGGACCTGCTCGTCGACGAAGCGGGCGTGGGGCTCCCACGCGGTGATCTCGGTGCGCCAGCGGATGGGGAACGCACGGAGGCGCAGGCGGTAGTCGATCGTGGCGCCGGCGCGCATCTCGATCGGCTCGGGCGTGACGACGCGGAAGCGGAGGAACGGAGGGGTGATGGCCTCGAGGTTGCGCGCGTCGGCGAAGAACGGGAAGACATCCTCGGCGCGGCGGGGGAGCCAGAGGTCGGCGGTCAGCACGTGCGTACGCATGGCGCGAGCGATTCGACGGCGCGGGGCGCACGGATTCGCGGAAGGCGGCGGAGCAGGTTCAGTTCGCCGACGCGGTGGACGCGGGGTCGCGGCTGACGCCGATGGTGTCGAGAATGAAGGCGTACTGGATGGCGAGTTCCTTGAGGCGCTCGTAGCGGCCCGACGCCCCGCCGTGGCCCGCGCCCATGTTGGTGCGGAGGAGGAGGAGGTTGTCGTCGGTCTTCATGGCGCGAAGGCGCGCCGTCCACTTGGCGGGCTCCCAGTAGGCGACGCGCGGGTCGTTGAGGCCGGCGAGGACGAGCAAGTTGGGGTAGCGCTTGCGCTCGACGTTGTCGTAGGGCGAGTACGACTTCATGTACTTGTAGTCCTCGGGCTTGTTCGGGTCGCCCCACTGCTCCCACTCGGTGACGGTGAGAGGGATGGTGGGGTCGAGCATCGTGTTCATGACGTCCACAAAGGGGACGGAGGCGACGACCGACTTGAAGAGATCGGGGCGCATGTTTGTGACTGCGCCCATGAGCAGGCCGCCGGCGCTGCCGCCCATGATCGCGAGGCGGTCGGGGGAGGTGTACTTCTGTCGGACGAGGCGCTCGGCGGCGGAGATGAAGTCCGTGAAGGTGTTCATCTTGTTCTTGAGGCGGCCGTCCTCGTACCAGGTGCGGCCCATCTCGGACCCGCCGCGGATGTGGGCGATGGCGTAGACGAAGCCGCGGTCGAGGAGGGAGAGGTTGTTGGAGTTGAAGGTGGGGTCGGAGGAGGAGCCGTACGAGCCGTAGGAGTAGAGGAGGCAGGGGGCCGAGCCGTCGAGGCGCAGACCCTTGCGGTAGACGAGGGAGATGGGGACCTTCTTGCCGTCCTTGGCGACGGCCCAGATGCGCTCGGAGACGTACTTGGTGCGGTCGTACCCGCCGAGGACGGGCTGCTCCTTGATGAGGGTGCGCTCGCGGGTGTTCATGTCGTAGTCGAACACGGAGCGCGGGGTGACGAGCGAGGTGTACGAGAAGCGGAGGAGGGGGGTGTTGAACTCCTCGTTGTTGGTGAGAGAGACGTCGTACGCGACCTCGGGGAAGGAGACGGCGTGGGACTTGCCGAGGCCGGCGGGGTCGTACGCGAAGACGTGCAGCGTGGGGTTGCCGCCCTCGCGCATGGAGACGACGACGTGGTCCTTGAAGCAGTCAACGCCCTCGATGGTCGCGTCGTCGCGGTGGGCGATGATCTCCTTCCAGTTGGCGGCGCCGGGGGACTCGACCGGGGCGGTCATGAGTCGGAAGTTGACGGCCTTGTCGTTGGTCGCGATGTAGAACGTGTCGGCGTGGTGATCGACGGAGTACTCGACGTCCTGTCGGCGCTCGGCGATGGGGCGCGGCTCGCCCATGGGGGTGGCGGCGTCGAGGTAGCGGACCTCGGTGGTCTTCATGCTGCCCAGTTCGCAGAGGATGAACTTCTCGCTGCGCGTCTTGCCCACGGAGAGGAAGAACATCTCGTCCTTCTCTTCGTAGACAAGGGCGTCGGTCTTGGGGTCGGCGCCGAGGGCATGGCGCCACATGCGGTAGGGGCGGCTGGCGGCGTCGATGGTGGTGTAGAAAAACGTCTTGTTGTCGGCGGCCCAGGCGGAGGAGTAGTACGTCTTGGGGATCGACTCGGGCGAGACGGCGCCGGTGGTGAGGTTCTTGAAGTAGAGCGTGTATTCCTCGGCGCCGGTGTTGTCGATGGAGTACGCGAGCATCTGGTGGTCGTCGCTCACGTCGTACACGCCGACGCGGAAGTACTTCTGGCCCTCGGCGAGCGCGTTGCCGTCGAGCAGGACCTGCTCGGGGGCGTCGAGCGAGCCCAACTTGCGGCAGTAGATCGGGTAGGGCTTGCCTTCCTCGGTTCGGGTGTAGTACCAGTACTCACCCTTGCGGTAGGGGGCGGAGAGGTCGGTCTCCTTGATGCGCCCGAGCATCTCCTTGTAGAGCGTCTCCTGCAGGGCTTCGGTGTGGGCCATGCGCGCCTTGGTGTAGGCGTTCTCGGCCTCGAGGTACGCGATGACCTCGGGGTTGGTCTTCTCGCGGAGCCAGTAGTAGTCGTCGATGCGGACGTCGCCGTGGTTCTTGAAGGTGCGCGGTTTGCGCGCGGCGGCGGGCGGCGTGACGGAAGCGGTGGCGGCTTGCGGCATGGGCGCTGGCTCGGTGGGGGCGCCGGCCTTCGCGCCCGGCTGGGAGGCGCAGCCCGTCAGCGCGGCGGCGGCGAGCGCGAGGATGGATGCGGTGGTTCGGCGGCGTGGGCGGCGCATGGGTCGTGCTCCGGTTCGGTGAGTCTTGCTGGGCGACGCGGGCATCGTACAGGTCGTGGTGGCCCGGGTTGCGCCGGTGGAGCGGCGCGTCTCAGGGGGAGGGCGAGACGAGGTAGAAGCGCCCGACGGCGACGTCGAACTCCTCCTCGTCGTGCGCATCGCCCGCGGTGCGGAAGCGGTAGGACCCTTCCATCGTGCCCCAGGGAGTCTGGAGCGGGCAGAAGGACGCGTACTGGTGCGTGTCGCCCGGGGCAAGGATGGGCTGCTGGCCGATCACGCCCTCGCCCTTCACCTCGTGGCGTTCGCCATCGGCGTCGACAATAAGCCACTGGCGAGAGAGTAATTGCACCGGCGGGGCGCCCGCGGGGGTCTCGTTCGAGATGGAGATGTGGTACGCGAACACCCACCGGCCGGCGCCGGGGTCGGAATGCTCGACGAGGTACGAGGGTCGCACGCGCACGCGCACGCCGCGGGTGAGCGTATCGGAGCCGAGCGAGTCCGGTGTGACGGCGGCGGGGGGCATCGGGCGCAGTATCGCACAAAGCGGGCGCCCGGTCGGCGACTTGCGGCGTGCGCGCGGGAGCGTATCGTGGCCATCGCCCGACGCAGGTCGGCGCGAGGCCACCATATGACGGAGCGACGCGGAGCGGTTCATCTCGCCGGAATGCTGCTCGCCGCATTGATCGGCGCGGTTCTGGGCGTCGCGGGCTTCACGTTCCGCTACGCGGAGGGGCTCTCGTATCTATCGAACGACCCGCGGGCGTGCGTCAACTGCCACGTGATGCGCGAGCAGTACGACGGGTGGCAGAAGTCGTCGCACCACGCGGCGGCGACGTGCAACGACTGCCACGTGCCGCACGACCTGATCGGGAAGTACGCCACGAAGGTGGACCACGGGTACCGGCACAGCAAGGGGTTCACGCTGCAGGACTTTCCGGAGCCGATCCGGGCGACGGAGTCGAGCCGGCGCGTGGTGCGTCACAACTGCGTGCGCTGCCACGAGGCGCTCGTCGCGGACCTGACGGCGGCGGACGGCGCCCAGCCGATGGGCGTCGGCGAGCGGCGGATCGGGGCGCACGCCCGCGCGGGGACGGGTCCGGGCACGGGGTCGTTCCTCGCGGGCGAGGTCGATTGCATTCACTGTCACGCGCAGGTCGGGCACGGCCCGACGAGGTAGCGATCGGAGGCTTTGCGATGAGCGGGAACGGACGCCGACGAGGAACACTGGCCTACGTGATCGCGGCGCTGCTCGCGGCCGGCGCGATGGTCGGCGTGCTTCTGCTGCTGCAGAACATCAGCGCACGGAAGCGCGAAGCGCGCCAGACGACGTTCGCGCTGGTGGACCTGAACGAGAGCACGGTGGACCCGAAGGAGTGGGGCAAGAATTTCCCGCGACAGTACGACGGCTACCAGCGGACGGTGGACGTGGAGCGCACGCGCCACGGCGGGTCGGAGGCGTTCCAGAAGCTGGACGACGACCCGAGGTGGCGCACGCTCTTCAAGGGGTACGCGTTCGGCGTGGACTATCGGGAGGAGCGCGGGCACGCGTACATGCTCTCGGATCAGGAGGAGACGGAGCGGGTCAAGAACTTCAAGCAGCCCGGGGCGTGCCTGCACTGCCACGCGTCGGTCATCCCGGCGTATTGGAAGAAGGGCGTGGAGGGGGGCGCGCCGTCGGACGATGCGCACAGGCAAGAAGCGATCATGAAGGGGTTCGAGGCGGTGTGCTCGATGCCCTACGCGGAAGCCCGTCCGCTCGTGGAGCACCCCGTGTCGTGCCTGGATTGCCACGACCCGGCGACGATGCTGCTGCGCGTGACGCGCCCGGGGTTCCTGGTGGGCATCCAGAAGTTCGCGGAGTCGGACCAGCCTGCGCCGCACCTGCCGAGCGTGGAGCGGTGGCGGAAGTCTGGTCGGAAGACGGGGTACGACCCGAACGCGATGGCGAGCCGGCAGGAGATGCGCTCGATGGTGTGCGGGCAGTGCCACGTGGAGTACTACTTCAAGGGCGAGGCGAAGACGCTGACGTACCCGTGGCACAAGGGGCTGAAGGCCGAGCAGATCGAGGCGTACTACGACGAGGTCGGCTGGAAGGACTGGACGCACGCGGTGAGCGGGGCGCCTGTCCTGAAGGCCCAGCACCCGGAGTTCGAGATGTGGTCGCAGGGGATCCACGCGCGGTCGGGCGTGGCGTGCGCGGACTGCCACATGCCCTATATGCGCCAGGGGGCGATCAAGATCAGCGACCACCACATCCGCAGCCCGCTGCTGAACATCGCGGCGTCGTGCCAGACGTGCCACCGGTACGCGGAGGAGGAGATCCGATCGCGCGCGGAGGCGATCCAGGACCGCACGCGCGGGCTGATGACGCGGGCGGAAG
>CAYVSR010000013.1:10223-15731 GCA_964453125.1 uncultured Phycisphaeraceae bacterium
GGGGCGATTGCGGCGATCGAGGCGGCGAAGGCCGGGGGCGCGGCGGATGAGGCGCTGGGGGCGGCGCGGAAAATGCACCGGCAGGCGCAGTGGCGTCTCGACTTCGTGGCGGCGGAGAACTCGATGGGCTTCCACGCCCCGCAAGAGGCGGCGCGCATCCTCGGCGAGGCGATCGATTACGCCAGGCAGGGCGAGAACGCGGCGCTGCGCCTGGGCTCGGGCGCGTCGGCGGCGCCGAGCGGGAAGTAAGGCCTCGAAGTAGACTCGGGCGGGCGCGCATGCGGCGCGTGCGCCCGGTTATTTCACGGATGAAAGGATCACGTGGCCAACACCAACGACCCGGGGCACGCAGATCGATCCACGCCTGTCGCCGCGCCGCTGGGGGTCGGGCTCGCCTCGAGGGCTCGCCTCCCGAAGCCGGCGGGCGTGCTGCGCCGGGTGCGGTGGGATTTCGTGCTGACGATCGCGGTGATGCACCTGCTGGCGCTGCTGGCGCTCGACCCGACGTACTTCTCATGGCTGGGCGTGGCGTCGCTGGTGATCGGCGTGCACGTGTTCGGGCAGGGGATCAACCTCTGCTACCACCGGCAGTTGACGCACCGCTCGTTCACGACGCCGGTGTGGCTCGAGCGCTTCTTCGCGATGATCGCGATGTGCTGCCTCGAGGGGCCCCCGGGGCGCTGGGTGGCCACGCACCGCTTCCACCACAACCACTCGGACGAGCAGGAAGACCCGCACAGCCCGCTGGTCGATTTCCTGTGGGGCCACGTCGGCTGGCTGGCGCTGCGCAACCGCACGACGCAGAACGTGAACATGTTTCACCGGTACGCGCGCGATATCCTGTCGGATGATTTCTACCGGCGCCACGAGAAGGGCTACGGCTGGCTGATCTATTACGTGTCGTACGCGGCGGCGCTGTTCCTGCTGGGCTTCGGCGTTGGCTGGGCGTGGAACGGGCACGCCGCGGCCGGGCTGCAGTTGGGCGCGAGCCTTCTGGTGTGGGGCGTAATCCTGCGGACGGTGGTGGTGTGGCACTTCACCTGGTCGGTGAACTCGCTCACGCACCTGTTTGGCTATCGCAACTACGAGACGGGCGAGAACAGCCGCAACAACTGGCTCGTCGCGCTGGTGACGGTCGGCGAGGGCTGGCACAACAACCACCACGCGGACCCCGCCGCGGCGAGCGTGCAGCGGCGCTGGTGGGAGATCGACATCACCTACTACCAGATCAAGCTGCTGGAGCGCGTGGGGCTGGCGTGGGACGTCGTCCCGCCGCGTCACGTGCGCGCGGCGAACAGCGCAGCGCGGCGCGCGACGGCGGCCTGAGCGGCGGGCCCCCGGCGGGCCGGCGCTCGCTCAGTTCTTCTTGGGGATCAGGTTCTTGAGGCCCTCGCCGGCCTTCTCGAGTTCCTTCTTGGCGTCGTCGGCGGTCTTCTTGACGTCGCCCAAGGCCTTCTCGGCTTCTTTGCCGAGGTTCTCCACCGTGCCCTTGGCGTCGCCGAGTGTGGTCATGCCGAATTCCTGCATGTCGCCCAGCGAGGCGAGCGAGCCCTGCAGGTCGCCGAGCATGTCGGCGGGGATGAGCCCGCCGCCCTTGCTCGCGCCGGCGGCGAGGACGGCGCGGACGACGATGCCGACGAGTTCGCCCATCGTCACGCCCGTGCCGCCGACGCCCGAGCCGGTCTGGCCGACATTCTGCAGCTTGATCTCGTCGATGGGGATGGTGACGGCGGTGAGCTTCTTGAGGACGGCGCCGGGGCCGCCGTCGGAGCCGAGGATGTCCACCTTGACCTTCACGTTCTTGATCGAGAGGTCCTTGATGATGAACTTCTTCTCCGGCTTGCCCGAGGGGGGCGCGGGCTTCTTCTCGCCGCCCGAGCCGGTGACCTTGGAGAGGTTGTCGAGGATGACCTTGTAGTTGGTCTTGTCGCCGGCCTTCTCGAGGTTGGCGCCCACGCCGTCGAGGGAGAGCAGGGGCAGTTCGATCACGTCGTTCTGGATGGTCTTGGGATCGACGGCCACGGCGCCGGCGCCAAGCGTAAAGAACGATGGCGACGAGAAGCCGGGCGGGTTGGCGACGTCGAGGCCCTTCATTGCGAACGTGCCCTTGAAGAGGCCGACGTCGGCGCTGTGGAGGGTGGTCTTCGTGCCCAGGGCGTACGTGCCGCCGGACTCGATGCCCTTCTTGGCGAGGGCGTCGATCGACATGCCGATGACGATCACGCCGCCGACAAGGAGCACGATGACGAGCGCCACGAGGGCGACGACGATCTTGATGGCGAGTTTCATAGGGTTCTCTGTGCGGGGCGGGCGGGCTAGTTCTGCAGGACGACGTACACGGCGTGCAGCAGGCCGGGCAGCCAGAACAGGAGCGTGAGGATGATGTTGAGCAGCAACGCCCCGCCGACGCCGCGCTTCAGGCCCTCCGCGAGCGGGGGCAAAAGGATGGCGATGATGATGAGCAGGAGGGTGTTGGTGTCGGGGGAGCCGTTGCTCATGCGGGCAGTGTACCGCCCGATGCGCGGGGGAGAGGGCGGGCTATGCTTGGCGGCGGTTCTGGGCCTGAGCGCGGGCGCGAAGGAGCGATGAGCATGCGACGGATTCTGGCGGCGGTTGGTGTGAGCGTGCTGTGCGCGTTGGGGGCGGCGGCGCCGGCGGGGTGCGCCGGCGCGAAGATCGCGGCGCTCGAGTCGATGGGGTACGCGAAGCGCGAGCAGCTGGTCGGGCGCGTGCAGGACGCGAAAGAGGGCCAGGAGGCCGCGAAGGCGCAGTTCGAGTCGGCTCTCGCGGAGTTCCTCGCGGTGACGGGGGCGTCGGATTCGGCGAAGGTCGCGGAACTCGAGGGGCGGTACTCGAAACTCAGGGGGTCGTACGAGAAAAGCGAGAGCCGCGCCGAAACCGTGCGTTCAAGGATCAAGGACGTGGAGCGCGTGGCGGACGCGCTGTTCAAGGAGTGGAACGCGGAACTGGCCCAGTACAGCAGCAGCGCGCTGCGCGAGGCGAGCGAGCGCCAGTTGAACGACACGCGCCGCCAGTACGACCGGCTGCTGGCGGCGATGCTGCAGGCGTCCTCCAAGATGGACCCGGTGCTCGCCGCGTTCAAGGACCAGGTCCTGTTCCTCAAGCACAACCTCAACGCGCGGGCGATCGCCAGCCTGAAGGGCACGGCCACCAAGATCGAGAGCGACGTCGGTTCGCTCGTCCGGGAGATGGAGGCTTCGATCGCGGAGGCCAACGCGTTCATCGGAGCGATGGGCGACCCCGCGGGGGGCTGAGCGGCCCCGAGTCGGTATCCTTTCCAAGGGCGCACGGGCGCCGCGCGGGCGCCGAGCCTCGGCGACGCAGATCAGCACCATCAGGAGCGCGACATGAGCATTCGAATCTTCGGGCGTGCGGCGGCGGCGGGCATGGCGATGATCGCCGGCGCGTCCTTCGCATCGGCGCAGGCCGACGCCGGCGCCACCTCGCCCGACCGTGTCTCGTACGCCATCGGCTTCGACCTGGGCGCCGAGACCGCCAAGGGGCTCAAGGCCGACGGCGTGACGATCAACCCGGACCTGGTCGCCAAGGGGCTGGCGGACGGGCTGCGCGGGCAGGGCACGAGCTTCACGGCGGCGCAGGTCGACGCGACGCTCGTCGCGCTGCACAAGGAACTCGCGACGCGCCGGGTCAAGGCGCGGATGGAGAGCGACCCGGTGTTCCGCGCGCTGTGCGAGGACAACGCGAAGAAGAGCAAGACCTTCCACGAGAACTTCGCGAAGAAGGAGGGCGTGGTCACGCTGCCCAGCGGGTGCCAGTACCTGCCGATCAGCAAGGGCGCCGGCCAGCCGGTGGCGGATTGCTCCAGGGTCGTCGTGAACTACAAGGCGCTGACGATCAACGGCGCGGAGTACGGGCGCGGCGAGCAGGCCGAGATCGAGGTCTCGACCATGAACGAGGGCGCGCAGGAGCTGATCCGGCTGATGCGCGAGGGCGACAAGTGGCAGGCGGCGATCCCGCCCGAGCGCGGCTTCGGCGAGATCGGCAAGGAGCCGCACATCGGCCCCAACGAGTCGCTCATCGCCGAGGTTGAGATCGTGAGGGCGATCAAGTGAGGGGCGGGGCACGCGGGGCCGCGGCGGTCGGGCTGTGCGCCTGCGCGCTGGGCGCGGGGGTCATCGCCGGCCGGCTGGTGGCGCAGGGCATGATCGTGGGCGGCAGCGCGCTGGACCGAAACCTGATGGTCGGCAGCGGGGGGTTCAACGCGCGCACCTCGCGCCCGATGGCCATGCAGCGCGACATCTACACGGTGCAGGACGGGCGGATGCAGTACAACGAGGCCGCGGCGTTCTCGCAGCCGCGCTACGTGCCGGTCGGTCGGATGGGGCAGGTGCAGGCGTCGTCGATGATCTATTCGAGCCGGCAGGCGCCGGTGTCGGGGCTGGCGACGGCGACGACTCCCAACTCGGGCTCGTTCCGCGGGTACAAGTCGTCGTCGTCCGACCTGTTCGAGCAGACGAGATATACCGCGGGCTCGTCGACCACGCAGGCGTACGCGCCGGCGCGGAGCGAGCCGCTGGCCCGCGGCGTTTCGTACACCACGGGGCGCCCGACGGGCGGGGTGAGCAGCGCGCCGGCCCCGGGCTATTCGTCGTCGGAGGCGGTGCGGAGCAGCGTCCGCCAGCGGCCGTACGGCGAGCAGGTTCCGGCGCCGGCGTCGCAGCAGGGCAATCCCGCGAGGGAGCAGAAGTACCGCGTCTCGGGCGTGTCGTACGGCGGCGCGGGGCTCTGAGGCGCGATTGAGGCGAGCCGAGCGAGGCGCGCTGCTCCGGGTGTTCAGCGGTTCGCGTCCACCGCGAGCGCGGCGCCGAGGCGTGCGCCGAGGTCGTCGCCGGACGCCGTGTTGATCGAGATCTCCAGCGTCTGCGTCGTGGGCTCGCCAGCGGTCGCCGAGGCGTAGGCGGTGGTCACTTTGTGCGGAAGCGTGAGCCCGCCCACGGGGCGGAAGTCGTCGAATACGTGCGTTGCCACGGTGAGGAACGAGTCCGGTCCGCGTGCGGGACGCTCGGCTCGGAGGACGCGCCCCGTCTCGAGGTCCACTGTGAGCGTGGTCGTGGCGCCGCGGAAGGAGACGGCGACGCGCTCCGAGGTCGGCGCGGCGTCGTCCGACGCGGGGGGGAGCGCCGCGGCGACGAAGCCGGGCGTCGCGTGGTTCGCGAGCAGGAGCAGCGTGCGCCGGTAGGCCTCGCGGCCGAGCGATTCGCGCTGCGAGGCGACCAGTGGCGTGCGCGAGCCCTTGGAGTCGATCGCCGCGGCGCGGTCGGGCCCGGCCTCGTGGCCCCACCAGTCCGTGTTCCACGCTTCGCCCAGGGCGAAGCGGTCTGGCAGGCGGGCGACGAAGGCGTTGACGACGGTGTACTCCTTGCCGCCGGAGACTTCAGTGCGAGCCGATCGATAGGTCACGTCGCGCACGGCGCGCAGGGCGGCCTCGCCGCCGAGGCGCTCGACGGCGAGGGTGATGAGTTCGGC
>CAYVSR010000014.1:0-716 GCA_964453125.1 uncultured Phycisphaeraceae bacterium
CGCTGGGCGCGGCCGCAGCCGGAGGTGACGACGAGTGTCTGGCCGAGGGGGTGGGTGTGCCAGGCGGTGCGGGCGCCGGGCTCGAAGGTGACGGCGGCGGCGGCGACGCGCGCGGGGTCGGGGGCGTCGATGAGCGGGTCGATGCGCACGGCGCCGGTGAACCAGACTTCGGGGCCGTTGGCGGCCGGACGGGAGCCGACTCGCTTGACTTCCATGGGTGACCTCCGACTCCGCGCAGCAATCAGGGTGACAGGATTTGAACCTGCGGCCTCCAGGACCCAAACCCGGCGCTCTACCAAGCTGAGCTACACCCTGTGGAAGCGGGAGGCGACCGGCGCGGGGCGCCGGGTGAAATCGCGCGGGGGCGATCCGGAAGCAATGATAACGCCGCGAGCGCGGCGGGCGTAGATGCGGAGGGCGGCGGCGCTCTCGGCCGGAGTTGGAGGCGTCGGCGGGCCGGACCACGGTGCAACCGTGGGCGGACCATCGGTGTATCCTCACGGAAGTCGAACAGGCCGCGGGCGCAACCCGATCGGGTGTGGCGTGCGCGGGTGGATTCGGGCTTGCGGGCCCCGAAGTCGTGAGGTGAACGTGAACAAGGCGTGGAAGATCATTCGCTGGGTGGTCGGGATGGGTCTCCTTGCGGCGCTGCTGCTGGGCGGGGCCGCGGCGTTCCTGCTGCCGACCATCAAGAAGAGCAGGGAAGACGCGCAGAC
>CAYVSR010000014.1:726-15400 GCA_964453125.1 uncultured Phycisphaeraceae bacterium
AAGAAGGGCCAGGGGGAGGCCGTTCGACTGGAAGCGATCTCGCCGGGGCAACTGGTGCGGACGGTGTCGGCGCCGGGGTACCTGGAGTCGACGACGTTCGTGAACATCTCGGCGCGGTTCTCAGCGCAGATCGTCGAGTTGCCGTTCGAGGAGGGGGCGCTGGTCCGTGAGGGCGACCTGCTGGTGAAGCTGGACGACCGGGACCTGCGCGCCCAGATGGCCAGCGCCGAGGCGGTGCTGGCCGCCGAGGAGGCGCGGCTGCAGGGGGCGCGGGCGACGCTGGTGAACGCGGTGATCGAGTGGGAGCGCCAGTCGGCGCTGCTGTCGAGCAACGACGTGGCCAAGAGCGCCCTTGACCAGGCGGAGGCGGACAAGGCCCGGGCCGAGTCCACCCTGTCGGCGGCGCAGGCGGCGATCGCGCAGGCGAAGGCCGGCATCTCGCGGGTGCAGGAGGAGCTGCGCTACACGGAGCTGCGCTCGCCCATCAACGGCACGGTGACGAAGCTGAACGCGAAGGTCGGCGAGGTGGTCATCACGGGGACGATGAACAACCCGGGCACCGTGATCATGGAGGTCGCGGACCTGACGGAGATGATCGTCAAGACCGAGGTTGACGAGACGGACATCGCGGACGTGCGGATCGGGCAGAAGGCGCGGGTGCACATCAACGCGTACCCGGACGAGGTGTTCGACGCGAAGGTGACGAAGATCGCGCTGCAGCGGTCGAAGGCGCGCGACCAGTCGGACGTGTTCCTCGCCGAGGCGCTGCTGGACCTCAAGGGAAAGACGCTCTATTCGGGGCTGACGGCGAGCGTGGACGTCGAGGTCGAGACGGTGAGCGACGTGCTGCTGGCGCCGAGCCAGGCGGTGCTGGACCGCCGGATCGACGAGCTGCCTCGGGAGGTCATCAAGGACAACCCGGTGGTGGATCAGGACAAGACGTTCACGCGGGTGGTGTACGTGATGACGGACGGCAAGGCGAAGGCGGTGCCGGTGAAGACGGGCGCGTCGGACCTGCGCACCACGGCGCTGCTGGCGGGGGTGGAGCCGGGCACGAAGGTGATCACGGGCCCGTACAAGGCGCTGCTGACGCTCAAGCACGACCAGAAGATCCGCGACGAAGAGGTGGAGAAGAAGGAGAAGGAAGACAAGGAAGCGAAGCAGGCGCAGGCCAAGAAGGAGCGCGAGGAGAAGAAGAAAGCGGAAGAGGCCAAGAAGAAGGACGGCAAGGCCGCGACCGCCACGGGGACGGACGCCAAGCCGGCGGACGCGGGCGCGCAGCCCTCGTCGACGACCGCGTCGGCGCAACCCGCGAAGACCGAAACGCCGGCCGCAGGCACGCAGTCGCAGCCGAGCGGCGGTTCGACGGCGGGCGCGAGCGGGAGCGGCTCGACGGCGCCCGCGCCGGGCGGGGGGAGGTAGGGCGCGGTGACCATCTCGATCCGGCAGCTGACGAAGGTCTACAAGATGGGCACGGAGCGCGTGCACGCGCTCCGCGGCGTGGACCTGGAGATCGGCAAGAACGAGTTCGTGGCGATCATGGGCGCGTCGGGCTCGGGGAAGTCCACGCTCATGAACGTGCTCGGCTGCCTCGACAAGCCGACGGCCGGGCAGTACTTGCTCAACGGCAAGGCCACGCACAAGATGGGCGCGGCGGAGCTCGCGGACGTCCGGAACAAGGAGATCGGGTTCGTGTTCCAGTCGTTCGAGCTGCTGTCGCGGGCGACGGCGCTGAAAAACGTGATGCTGCCGCTGATCTACTCGAAGCGAAACTGGCTGGGCGCCCGGAAGGCGGCGAAGAAGGCGCTGGAGCGCGTGGGCCTCGAGGACCGGATGAGCCACAAGCCCAACCAGTTGTCCGGCGGCCAGCGCCAGCGGGTGGCGATCGCGCGGGCGCTGGTGAACCAGCCGTCGATCATCCTGGCGGACGAGCCGACGGGGAACCTGGACTCGAAGACGACGGACGACATCCTGGCGTTGTTCCACGCGCTGCACGAGGAAGGGCAGACGATCGTGATCGTGACGCACGAGGAGGACGTGGCCGGTCACGCGGATCGGATCGTCCGCCTGCGCGACGGGCGGATTGTCTCGGACCTGCCCTCGACCGAGGACCCGATCCATCGGCAGTGGGTCGAGCGTGCCGCTGCGTCGCTGACGGCGAAGGTGGCGCCCACCTCGCATGCCGGCGCGCCGGAGGTTGAGATTGCGATGACGGCGGAGGTCGTGCGATGACCCTGGTGCGCCTGTTGATGCAGACCGTCGGGCTGGCGCTGGCGCAGATCCGGTCGAACAAGTTCCGGGCGGCGCTGACGGCGCTGGGGATCATCATCGGCGTGGCGTCGGTGTCGGCGGTGATCGCGGCTCTGGACGGGATGAAGAAGGGGATTCTGTCCGAGGTGGAGAGCTTCGGGGCGCGGAAGATGTGGGTGTGGGGCGAGGTGCCGCGGGAGCTGCGCGGGAAGATGGACTGGAAGGACGTGCAGATGACGCTGGAGGAGATCGACGAGATCTCGCAGCACTGCCCGTCGATCACGCGGATCACGCCGCTGCTGAACTCGTCGTACTCGGTGGTGTACGGCGAGATGAAGAAGGACGGGGTGCAGGTCACGGGGATGCGACCCGACTGGCACGAGATCGAGTCCCGCTACGTGACGCTGGGCCGGCAGCTGACGCTGGACGACGACCGCGAGCGGAAGCAGGTCTGCCTGATCAACGAGAAGGCGATCGAGGAGCTGCGCCTGCCGACGGACCCGGTGGGCGAGCACATCATGGTGAACGAGCGGCGCTTCCTGATCGTCGGCGTGCTGGAGACGAAGGAGGTCTCGGCGATGTTCGGGGGGGGCGAGACGCTCAGCGAGGTGTACCTGCCGTTCGGGACGTGCAAGAAGATGAACCCGCTGTTCGCGTTCCCGTACGCGATGGCGCAGCTCTCGGCGCCGGACAAGGCGGACGACGCGAAAGCGGAGATCCGCTTCGTGCTGCGCAAGGCGCGCGGCCTGGCGCCGGACAAGTCGGACACGTTCGGGATGGAGATCCTGCAGCAGGCGATCGACCAGTTCAACGCCCTGGCGGCGGGAATCACGGCCGTCGCGGGCGGCGTGGTGTCGATCTCGCTGCTGGTGGGCGGGATCGGGATCATGAACATCATGCTGGTGTCGGTGAGCGAGCGGACGCGCGAGATCGGGCTGCGCAAGAGCGTGGGGGCGAAGCCGACCACGGTGCTGCTGCAGTTCCTGGTCGAGGCGGTGACGCTGTGCCTGATGGGCGGGCTGATCGGGCTCGTGGTCGGGCAGGCGCTGACGCTGGCGCTGCGCCAGATGAAGGGCGCCAACCTCGAGCAGGCGGAGATCCCCGGGTGGGCGATCCTGCTCTCGCTGGGCTTCTCTGCGGGGGTCGGCGTGGTGTTCGGGATGCTCCCGGCGATCAAGGCGGCGAGGCTGAACCCGATCGACGCCCTGCGTCACGCGTGAGCAAGCATGTTCATCTTCCGACTCATCTTCCAGACCGCCGGCCTCGCGCTGGGGCAGGTGCGCGCCAACAAGTTCCGGGCGGCGCTGACGGCGCTGGGGATCATCATCGGCGTGGGCTCGGTGACGGCGGTGATCGCGGGCCTCACGGGCATGAAGAAGTTCGTGCTCAAGGAGTTCGAGACCATCGGCACCAAGTACGTCTACATCGACGGCGAGGTGCCCGACAGCATGGAGAACAAGATCTCCTGGCGCGAGGTGCAGCTCAAGCTCGAGGAGGTCGAGGCGATCCGGGACCGCTGCCCGTCGATCGCCAAGATCACCCCGACGTGGCGCTGCAACGTCGAGGTGCGCCAGGGCGAGCGCGTGCTGCCCAACGTGCGCGCCATGGGCATCTGGCCCTCGTGGCACGAGATCGAGACTCGCTCGGTGCTCAAGGGTCGCGAGTTCGCGACCATCGACGACGAGCAGCGGCGCTACGTGTGCCTGATCAACGAGAAGGCCATCGAAGAGCTTGACCTCGCCGCGGAGCCCGTGGGCGACTACCTCTTCGTGGGCGGGCGCAGGTTCCTGATCGTGGGGGTGGTCGAGACGAAGACCGTCTCGCCGATGTTTGGCGGCGGGGACGCGCGGACCGAGCTGTACATGCCCTTCGCCACGGCCCGGAAGCTGAACCCCAACGGGTGGCTCAACGACGCCCGTGCGCTCGCGGTCAGCACCGACAAGGCCGCCGAAGCCGCGTCGGAGGTGGAGTTCGTGCTGGCGAAGATGCGGAACATCAAGCCCGGCGAGGAGCCCACCTTCTTCACCCGCGTGCTTCAGTCGTTCATCGACCAGTTCAACTCCGTCGCGACGATGATCACCGCGGTCGCGGGCGGGGTGGTGTCGGTCTCGCTGCTGGTGGGCGGCGTGGGCATCATGAACATCATGCTGGTGTCGGTGAGCGAGCGGACGCGCGAGATCGGCCTGCGCAAGGCGGTCGGGGCGCGGCCGTCCGTGATCCTGACCCAGTTCCTCGTCGAGGCCATCGTGCTCTGCACCGCGGGCGGGCTGATCGGCCTGCTGGTGGGCCAGGGGCTTGCGCTGGCGCTGCAGGCGGGGGCCAAGCTCGAGCACGCGGAGGTCCCCATGTGGGCGATGGCGCTGGCGCTCTCGTTCTCCGCGGCGGTCGGCGTTATCTTCGGCATGTTCCCGGCCATCAAGGCCTCCCGGCTCGATCCCATCGAGGCGCTCCGACATGAATGACAGTTCGATCCGCCCGGTCGCCGGGCGCTCGCGTCCGATCCGCGCCGCCGCACTGCTCGCGTTGGCGGGCCTGGGGGCGGGGTGCGAGAACCCGTTCGTCACCAGCCTGAGCGACCTGGGCCTGCAGCCGCCGCCCGAGCGGACGCTGGTGGTCCAGCCGTTCAACGAGCAGCAGTTTTCGACGCCGACGAGGCCCGAGGACGAGCTGCGCGAGGCGCGGAAAGACCCGTTCGCGGGCGTCGAGAAGGCGGAGATCACGCTCGAGCAGGCCCGCGCCTACACGCTCGAGAACAACCTCGACTTGGACGTCGTGCTGATCGACCCGGTCATCGCGAACGAATCGCTGTCGGAGGAAGAGGGCCGGTTCGAGTCCGTCTTCTTCACCCGCGCCCGCTACAACAACCTCGACTCCCCCACCGCTTCGGCCCTCGAGGGCTCGCAGGTGCAGGACTTGAGCATCGACCCCGGCGTGCGCATCCCGCTGCGCACCGGCGGCACGGCGACGGTCTCCCTGCCGCTGAACCGCAACGAGACCAACAACGCCTTCAGCACGCTCAACCCCTCGTACGGGTCGGACGGGCAGTTCTCCATCTCGCAGCCGCTGCTGCGCGGGGCGGGGCGCCGGGCCAACACGCACGGCGTGCGCCTGGCCTCGCTGAACAAGCAGATCTCGCTGGCGCGAACGAAGCTCGAGGTCATCCGGCAGCTGGCCGCGGTCGAGCGCTCGTACTGGCGCCTGTACGCCTTCCAGCGGGCCCTCGAGGTGCGCCAGATGCAGTACGAACTCGCCGAGGAGCAGCGAAAGCGCGCCGCGCGGCGCGTGACGGCGGGCAACGCGGCGGAGATCGAGAACGTGCGCGCGGAGGCCGGCGTCGCGGAGCGCCTCGAGGCGATCCTGATCGCGGAGAACGACGTCCGCGAGGCGCAGCGCGAGTTCAAGCGCATCGTCAACGTGCCGGGGCTGGGGGTCGAGACCGCGACGCTCATCACCGCCGGCACCGCGCCGGACCCGGTGAAGTTCGTGTTCGACCCCACGGCGCTGACGGAGCAGGCGCTGGCGAACCGCATGGAGATGCTGGAACTCGAGCTGCGCCTGGCGCAGGACGAGAGCCAGATCGATTTCGAGCGGAACCAGGCCCTGCCGCTGTTCTCGGTGGATTACACGTACCGCATCAACGGGCTGGGGGCGTCGTACCAGGACTCGTTCAAGCAGCTGCAGGAGCACAACTTCCAGGACCACGTCTTCGGGCTGAGCGCCGAGATCCCGCTGGGCAACGTGCAGGAGGACGCGCGGGTGCAGCGGGCGATCCTCACGCGCCTGCAGCGGCTGTCGACGCGCGAGGCGCGGAAGCAGTCGATCCAGCAGGAGGTGCTCAACGCGGTGGACAACGTGGACGCCGGGTGGCAGCGGATTCTCGCGGCGCGCCAGTCCACCGTGGCGAACGCGCGCACGTTCCAGGGCGAGCAGCGCCAGTACGACGTGGGGGCGCGGACCTCGACGGACGTGCTCGACGCCTCGACGCGCCTGGCGGACTCGCAGCTGGCCGAGATCCGGGCGCTGGCGGAGTACCAGATCTCGCTGGTGGACCTGGCGTTCGCGTCGGGCACGCTGCTGGGGGCGTCGCGCGTGTCGTGGGCGCCGATCGACCCGCGCGAGGGGGACAAGCCCGAGCCGAACCTGATCATGGGCCGGCACCCGGTGATCGAGGAGCAGACCCCGGAGACCGAGGCGATCCCCGAGAACGCGAAGCCGATGCTGGAGCCGCCGCCCGCGGAGGCGGCGCCGAGCCCGCCCGCGGCGCCTGCGACAACGCCGTAAGTCAGGCGGGATCCGCGCCCGGGTTTCGCCCGGGCATCAGCCCCGTCGCGGCGTGGATCGGGCGTCGGTACACTCCGCGCCGATGGCACACCCGACCCTCGCGACCGACCTCGCCTCGTACGCCCCGATCGGCGTCATCATCGTGATGGCGATCGTGTTTGGCGTGGCGAACATCGTGCTGACGCGCGTGATCGGGCCGTCGCGCCAGGGCGCGGTCAAGGGAATCACGTACGAGTCGGGCATGAACCCGGTCACGTCGTCGCGCAAGCGCTTCAACGTGCGGTTCTACATCCTGGCGATGACCTTCCTGGTGTTCGACGTCGAGATCATCTTCCTCTACCCCTGGGCCGCCACGTTCGCGCAGGTCGAGCCGCAGTCGTCGGACGCGGCGCTGTTCCTGGGGCGGGCGCTCTTCTTCCTGCTCACGACGATTGTCGCGTACGTGTACGCGTACAAGAAGGGCGTGTTCAGGTTCGATTGAGAGGGGTTGCGGCGCGTCGCCACTGTGGGCCAGCGCTTCAGCGCTGGTGAGCGTCCGCGCAGTCCCGTCCTCAGTTGCTGCCTTCCCCCCAGCCCGCTTCGGTTGGTTTCCCTCCGGTCACGGCTTCAGCCACCGCTCGCTCCGCTATCGTTTCGCCATGCTTCGCTCGCGACTCCTCTCGCTTGCTCTCGCGCTCGGATGCCTCGGCGTGCTTGTCGTCGGCGCGCGGCTCAACCCAGCCGGCGCCGGGCACGGCACGCACGAGCAACTGGGCCTGCCCGCGTGCGCTTGGGCGGTGTCGCTCGGGTTCCCGTGCGCGACGTGCGGCATGACCACCGCCGTCTCGCTCGCGTCGCACGGCAGAGTGGTCGAGGCGGCAGTCACGCAGCCGGCGGGGCTGGTGTTCGCGCTCGTCGCCGCGGGGGTGTTCTGGGGGGCGCTGCACTCGGCGGTGTTCGGCTCACGCCTCGACCGGGTGGGCGCGGCGCTGGTGCGACCGCGGGTGATCTGGGGCGCGCTGGGGGTCGTGCTGCTGGCGTGGGCGTACAAAGCAGCGGTGTGGCAGGGCTGAGGGCGGGAACCGGCGGAGCGGGCACGCCGTATCATGCCCGGCCCGTGAACGCCCCCCCACTTTTCACCCGAATCGCCTCGGCTGTCGTCGCGGCGCTGTGCTGCGCGCTGCCGGGCGGGTGCCAGTTGATCGGCCTGCCGGCGGTGATGGCCGAGTCGTACAAGCGGTCGAGCACGCACGCGGTCGAGCCTGAGTACACCGGCCTCGAGGGGCATTCGTTCGCGGTGATCGTCGCGGCGGACCGGGTCATCCAGGCGGACGACCCGAACCTGCTGCCCGAACTGCTGATCGCGTGCTCGGAGCGCCTGCGCGAGTACGCCGGGGCGAACGGGTACGTGCCGCCGCAGACCGTGATGGAGTACATGGCGAACAACCCGCGGTGGGTGGCGATGTCTCCGACGGACCTGGCGAAGGACCTGGGCGTGGAGCGGCTGGTGTACGTGGACCTGATCGACTTCCGGCTGCACGAGCCGGGGAACGCGTATATCTGGGACGGGCGTGCCTCGGCGTCGGTCGGCGTGCTGGAGATGGACACGCCAAACCCGGACGACTTCATCTATCGCAAAGAGGTCGTGGTGCAGTTCCCCAACGAGAAGAACGTGGGGCGCGAGGACATGCAACAGTCGGTGGTGCGCACGAGATTGCAGATCCGGCTGGTGGACAGGATCGTGTGGAATTTCTACGAGCACGAGGAGCCGTACTACCCCGAGTATTGATCGCGCCGGCGGCGGCGCGGCGGGCTTGAGCGGGCGGGCGAGGCATGGGACGACGACGGGCGCATCTCGGTTCGAGGCTGGCGAAGGGGGCGTGCCTTTGCGCGGCGGCGCTGTCGCTGGGGGGGTGCAACTACGTCGCGGCGGGGGCGCTGATCATCGGCGGCCCGCCGAAGGTGCCCGCGGCGTTCGAGGACCTACCCGAAGACCGAAAGACGATCGTGTTCGTGGACGACCGATCGAACGTCGTGCCGCGGAGGGCGCTGCGCCGCGCGACAGGCGAGGCGGCGGAGCAGGCGCTGATCGGCGAGAAGGTGCTGCAGGCCGAGATGGTGCTGCCATCTTCGGGCGCGATCTACGCGCTATCGCAGGAGAAACGCTCGGACACGATGAGCATCGTGGACGTTGGCAAGGCGGTGGGCGCCGACATCGTGATCTACGTGTCGATGAACCAGTTCACGCTCTCGCGCGACGGGAGCGGGACGTACCAGCCCGGGGCGTCGGCGTTCGTGAAGGTGTTCGACGTCACGGCGAACCAGCGCCTGTGGCCGCCGGACACGGGGCGAGGGTTCCCGGTGTCGTACATGGAGCCCAACCCGAGGCCCGAGGCGCCCAAGGGCTCGACCGAGCGCTCGAAGGCCGAGGATGAACTGGCGCGACAGCTGGGCGTGCGCATCGCGCAGCTGTTCTACGAGCACAAGCCGGACTCGGCGTCGGACAGCCGGATCGATGACTAGTCTCGCCGCCGCGCACGAGGCGATCGCGCCCGGTGCGCCGGTCGGGCGCGCCGGCGTCCCGTCGCTGCACGTGATCGACCCGGAGCGGGCGGGGCACTTGGCGACGGCGGCGTTGGCGGCGTGCCGCGGGCCCGACGACCGCGTGCTCGTGATCGGCGGGGAGCGTGCCGCGGCGATGGCCGGGTGGAACGGTCTGGCGTTCGATGCGCGCGTGCCGACGACGCTGGGGCGCGCGGAGCTGGCGTGGCGCGCGGCGCAGCGGCTGGGCGCTGAAATCGACCCGGGAGGGGAGCGGCTGCTGACCGCGTGGTCGCCCCGGTGCGCCGCGCTGTGCGGGTTCGCGTTCGCCCGCCGGGCGCTGCGCTGCATCATGCTGGAGGCGGACGGCGCCGGGGCGGATGGATGGTCGCGCCTGCGCCGGCGGTCCGTGCGTGCGCTGGGTGATCGCGCCCTGTTCGGCTCGGCGGAGATCGCGGCGTCGTGGGGCGCAAGTGGCGCCGGCGCCGCGGCGCCCTGGCTTGGCGATGCGCCGGGCGTGATTCCGGACGCCGATGACGCGCGGGTGAGATGGGGGTTGGACGACGGCGCGCCGATCGTGGCGCTGCTGGGCGACCCGCCCGGGCCGCTCGAAGGACGGCGCGCGATGTTCCTCGTGGGCGTGCTGGCCATCGCGGGAACGCCGGTGCACGGCGTGGCGGCGCACGACGCGGCGGGCATCGAACGCGCCCGGAGGTTGATCGGGCGCCAGAAGGGGCCGTGGTCGGTGGCGCTCGATGACCGGCCGCCTCCCCACTGGCTTGGCGCGTGCGACGCGGCGATCGCGTTCGCCGGCGCCGATGGGGTCACGCCGCTGGCGGTCGCGTGGGGCCTGCGCGCGGGGCTGCCGACGATCGTCGAGAGACGCGCCGCGTTTGCCTCGGGCGAGCGAGAGGACGGGGCGATCGCGGTGGAGCGCGGCTCCGTGAACCGCACGGCGCTGCTGCTGCTCGAGGTGATCGAGGGAACACACGCGCGGGCGCCGATCGGTCGGTCGGGCGCGCACGAGCGCGCCGTGCGATCGGCCTGGCTGGCGGCGCTGGAGCAAGCCGCAAATGCGGCGCTCGTGGCGTGACGTGATGCACGCCGTCAGTTCGCCGGCGCGGGCGGCGTGACCGGCTCGATCGTGAAGGCCACCGAAGTCTCGGGCGCGGTGACGGTGATGCCCGGCGGCAGGGCCATGATGGCGCCGTTGCGCTCCGCGACGAAGGAGACGGGACGGGTCTGTGCGCCCTTGGCGAGGTCGTCGGCGGAGAGGGAGACGATGGCGGCGAGCGTGAGTTCGCCGGACCGGAACCGCTCGACGCCCGCCGGCGGACCGGCGACCGACACGCCTCGGACGAAGCGCTGGTCCTCGGCGGGCTCCACGCGCCAGCGCGCTGCGGCGCCGGGCGGGATGAGGATTCGCACGGCGGGCGGGGGCGGCTGCCAGACGTCGCCCGGGCCGCGCGTGATCGTGACAAACGCCTCGCGCGGTGTGATGGTCACGTCGGTCTCGTCGAACCCGACGGGGAGCGTCAGGCGGACGGGGATGCGCGTGGGCTTGCCCTCCTCGGCGGCGGCGGCCGTCTGGGGTGGGATGCGCGCGACGACGGTGGCGCCGCCGAGCGCGCCGGAGAGCCGTTCGAGTGTCTCCCGCGGCCCGGCGACGAGGACCTGCGCCGGCTCGATGATGGGCGCCCCGGCAAGCGCGACGCCGGAGATCTCGGCCCGAACGTCGGCGTCGGGGATGCGGTCGATGGCGGAGACCCGGAGGCGCACGGAGGGCGGATCGGCGGAGAGCAGGCCCACGCCGGAGCGGGCGAGTTCGTCGCTGGCCGCGAGCGCGGTGCGGAGGTCCACGCTGTGCTCGCCCTCTTCGCCGGGCACGGCGGGGTCGCCGGGCGAAAGTTCGATGGCGCGCGGGGCCTTGGCGATGGCGGCGGTGGAGCCCTCGAGACGCAGGCGCACGGCTCCGCGCCAGTTGGGGTCGACCACGCGGCACGCGGCGTCTTCCGCGCGCGAGACGATGGCGACGCTGACCTCGCGCTCGGTTCTGGTGAGGCTCTCGGCCTCGGCGTAGAGCCAGATGACGAGCGCGACGCCGGCGACCAGAACAAACGTGCGTGCGCGGGCGCCGAGGTTCATGCGACCTTGCCCTTCTCGTCGGCCCCGGGGCCCTTGGGCGCATGATCGAGCGAGAGGCCCATGGCGGACTCGCCGGGGGCGCCGTCGTCCGCGGGGCGATCGGTGTATGTCGCGGCGAGCGGGTAGGCGTTGGGCGCGGAGAGCAGGCGGGCGAGTTCGGTGCGCAGGGCCTCTGGGGTGAGCCAGCGAACGAGGGCGCCACGCTCGCAGAGGCTGATCGCGCCCGTCTCCTCGCTGATGACGATCACGAGCGCATCCGAGACGCGGGAGAGACCGACGGCGGCGCGGTGGCGTGTGCCGAGGGTCGGGTCGCGGACGTCCTCGGCGTCGGCGAGCGGGAACTGCACGCCGGCGGCGACGATCTTGCGGCCCTTGATGATCACGCCCATGTCGTGCAGCGGGTTGCTGGGCCAGAAGATCGACTCCAGCAGTTCGGCGGAGAGGTCCGCGTTGAGCATGGTCGAGCCCGCGAGCAGTTCGCGCAGGCCGACCTGGCGCTCGATGGCGATGATGGCGCCGAAGCGGTTCTTGCTGAGAAACGAGCCCGCGGCGACGACGGCGTCGATGACGGCGCGTGTCTCGCCCGAGCCGGGCTTGCCGCGGAGCAGCGGGCGCGCCACGGGGAGTTCGGCGATGCGGATGAGCGCCCGGCGGAGTTCGGGCTGGAAGACCACGACGAGCGCGATGGCGGAGAACCCGACGAAGCGCGTGTAGAGCTGATTGAGGCGCGGGAAGAGGTCGCGTTGGGAGGCGAGGCGGACGAGCACGGCGCCGACGAGGAGGAGCAGGAGCATGGCGCCGAGCGCGCCGGCGGCGCGCGTGCCTCGAAGGAACCTGAGGACCGCGTAGACGATGGCGCCGATGACGACGAGTTCAACAGCGACCTGCCAGAGCGAGTAGCCCTGGAGGCGCGCGGCGAGTTGGCTGAACCAATCCAGGGTGACCACGCGAGGCCCTCGCGTTCCGCGACGCCGCAGGGGGAATGCACGCGCGGCGCCGCGCGTGTCGTTCGTCGGAGTATATCGGTCATGCGGGGCGCGATCATGGGGCGTGGAGGGCGTGGCGCGGTACCCTTCTCGCGCAGCCCATGCGCACCCGCGGGATTGAGCACGACGATGGCCCCGGCGCGCGGCGGTTGCGCGGGTTCGGGGCTGCGCGATGGGCGGGGCTCATCGCGGGGCCCGTGCTGGGGTTGGTTGTGTCCGGCGCGATGCCGCAGGATGTCGGCCATGGGGCGCGCGTCACCGCGGGTCTCACGGCGCTGATGGCGGCGTGGTGGGTCCTGGAGGTGATCCCGGTGGCGGCGACGGCGCTGCTGCCGCTGGTGGTCTTGCCGCTGACCGGGGCGCGGACGTTCGAGCAGGCGGCAGGCCCTTTCGCGGACCGGTTCATCTTCCTGTTCATGGGCGGGTTCATGCTGGCGCTGACCCTCGAGCGGTGGGGCCTTCACCGGCGGTTCGCGCTCACGGCGCTGGCGATCGCGGGGCCCAGGCCCGGGGCACAGGTCGGCGCGCTGATGGCGGCGACAGCGCTGCTGAGCATGTGGGTCTCGAACACGGCGACGGCGGCGATGATGCTGCCCATCGCGACGAGCCTGGCGGCGGTGGTCTCGGAGCGTCACGGGGCGGAGTCGAGCGTGCGCGGGCGCGCAAACTTCGCGACTTCGGCGATGCTGGGGGTGGCGTACGCGGCGTCGATCGGGGGCGTGGCGACGCTGATCGGCACGCCGCCAAACGCGCTCCTGGCCGGGTACCTCGAGACGGCGACGGGGGAGCGCGTGGGGTTCCTGCAGTGGATGGCGTTCGGGGCGCCGCTCGGGGCGGCGATGCTTTTCGTCGCATGGGTCGTGCTCACGCGCTGGATGTTTCCCGCGCGGCTCCCGCCGCTGGAGGGCGGACGGACGGCCCTGAGGGACCACGCGCGCGCGCTGGGGCCGATGAGCGCCGGAGAACGGGGGGCGCTGGTCGTGTTTGGCGCGACGGCGCTGGCGTGGGTGCTTCGCCAGCCGCTGACCGAGTGGGGCTGGCTGCTCGCCCGCGCCGAATGGCTCTCGGCCGTGGACGACTCGATGATCGCGCTGATGGCGGCGCTGGCGCTGTTCGCGCTGCCGGTGGCGCGCGACGAGCGGGGCGGGCGCACGACGCTGCTCGACTGGCCCCACGCGGTGCGCCTGCCCTGGGGCGTGCTCATGCTGTTCGGCGGCGGGCTGAGCCTGGCCTCGGCGATGCGCGCGACGGGGCTGGACGTGTGGGCGGGGACGCACCTGCACTCGCTGGCCGGGCTCCCGCTGGTGGTGGTGTGCGCGGCGCTGGCGGGGGTGATCGTGTTCATGTCGGAGGTGGCGTCGAACACCGCGGTGGCGGCGGCGTTCCTGCCCATCGCGGGGGCGATCTCGCTGGGAATGGGCGAGCCCGCGCACGCGCTCGCGGTCCCGGCGGCGGTGGCGGCGTCGTTCGCGTTCATGATGCCGGTGGGCACGCCGCCGAACGCGATTGCCTACGGCACGGGGTTGGTGCGGATGCGCGACATGGCTCGGGCGGGGCTGGCGCTCAACATCGCGGCGGTGGGGCTCATTACGGCGGCGGCGCTGTGGCTGGGCCCGCTCGTGTTCGGTGACGGGCGTTGAGCGAGGAGTACACTCGGCGGATGGGCGTGCGCGTGCAGCGTTACGAAGAGACGCCGAACCCGAACGCGCTCAAGTGCGTGCTGTCGGGCCCGATGGCCCCGCCCGCGGCGATCGAGCGGGCGCTGCGCTCGTACGCCAGCCTGGACGCGGCCCGCGCCGCGGGGGACGACCTCGCGGCGGCGCTGATGGCGATCCCAGGGGTCACGGGCGTGCTGCTGACGCCCGCCTGGATCACGGTGAGCAAGGCCGGGCCGACGGCGTGGGCAAGGGTGAAGCCGGCCGTCGCCGACGCGATCGCGAGGCTGACGTGAGCGCACGGGCTCGGGAGTCGGACGGCGCGGCGCGCGCGGGCGCGACGAGAGACAGGGGCGTGGCGCGCGCCATCGAGCGGTGGTTCGGGACGAACGCGCGGTCTTTCCCGTGGCGCCCGGACGAGCCGGGCGCGGCGCGCGACCCCTGGACTTCGCTCGTGAGCGAGTTCATGCTCCAGCAGACGCAAGCGTCGCGCGTCGCGGAGCGTCTGCCGGCGTTTCTCGCGAGATTCCCGACGCCCGCGGCGCTGGCGCGGGCGACCGAGGACCGGGCGCTCGCGGCGTGGTCGGGGCTCGGGTACTACCGGCGGGCGCGCCTACTGCGCGAGTGCGCGATCGAGATCGTCGCGCGGTTCGGGGGACGAGTGCCCGAGGGGCTGGACGACCTGCGCACGCTCCCGGGAGTGGGCGCGTACACCGCGGGAGCGATCGCATCGATCGTGTTCGGGGCGCGAGAAGCGCTGGCGGACGCGAACGTGGCTCGCGTGACGCTGCGCCTCGAGGGCAAGGCGCTGCGCGCGGCGGACGGGCCGGCGCAGGA
>CAYVSR010000015.1:0-7423 GCA_964453125.1 uncultured Phycisphaeraceae bacterium
GGTCTCGCGGCTTCGCGTCTCTCCCCGGAGGCAGAGAACGATGAGCCGCGGGTGCATGATCGGCGTCGATCGTGACCGCCTTGACGACTGGCGCGATCGAAGGCCCGACATGATGCAAATAGGTCCTATTCGGACCTAGTTTCGCGCGTCCGCGCGTGGTTCTCGGGTGCGCGCGACGAGACCTGCGCTGGCGCCGCTCCCTCGTTCTCGCGAGTCGGCGCACGGCGCGGTCGCCCGTTGCCAGCCTGCCCCGCCCAACCGTCGCCCGATCGCCCGCGCCGACCGGGCCGGGGTGGAACTCTCCGGACGAATGCCGCGTATCCCCGCGTTGACCCCCGGCCCGGTTGACGGGTATCGCGCCCGCCGTATCTTCTACCTCCCCGGGCCCTTGCCCGGCCCCCTTGGGGGGGCCACGCCGCCCGCTCACGCTGTCCCTCCGGGTCGCCGCCGAGGAGTCTCCCAGTGCCGAACCGTCCGTCCACCCAGTGGCCCGTCCGACTCCTCGCTCTCGCGTCGGGGATCGCGATGTCAGCCGCGGCGCTGGCCCAGGCCGCCACCCCGACCGGGGTCGCCAAGGGCGCGCAGGACGCCGGCGCGGCCTCGCAGCCCACCATCAACCAGCTCCTCACCGACTTCATCCATTACGTGAAGATCGATCAGAAGGAACTCGCCCGCTCGTTCGGCCAGGCGCTGCTCGACCGCAAGATCTCCGGCGTCGAGTTCGCCGGACTCGTGGAGGACTCGCCGCAGGGCGAGACCCGCTTCGAGGAGGCCATCCGCGACGCGATGCGTGACCCCGCGCTCGAGGACGTCGCCGCCGGGCTCCTCTCCCTCCGCGAAACGGGGCGGCGCGATCGCGCCCGCGACCCGCAGGAGATCGGGCGCAACGTCACCCTGCTGGGCGAGACCCAGCGCGCCCGCCTCCTCGCGCGCAGCCGGCTCGCCTTCGCCGGCGAGTTCGCGGCGCCCCAACTCCTCGAGGCCATCGGCAAGGGCGACAAGCAGATCGTCCAGGCCGAGGCGCAGGAACTCCTTGCCGCGATGGGCCCCGACGCGGTCGCGCCCCTCTCCGCGGCCCTGATCGGCCTCGACCCCGCGATGCAGGAGCGCGTGGCGCGCGTCCTCGGGCGCGCCGGCCAGCCCACCGCCATCCCGTACCTCGTCGAGTGCCACAACGCCACCGAGAGCGCCCAGGTGAAGGGCGCGTGCGCCAAGGCCATCAGCGAGATCAACCCCTCGATCAACCCCACGGCGGACTCCTCCGTGCTCTTCGTCGCCCTCGCGGAGGAGTACTACGCCGAGCCGCCCGCGATCACGCGTCAGGCCGGTGAAGAGCATCAGTTGGTGTGGAACTTCGAGCCGGGCGTCGGCCTCTACGCCACGCCCGTGCGCACGGAGGTCTACCACGAGGCCATGGCGATGCGCCTTTGCGAGCGCGCCCTGCGCAAGAACGCCGCCGTCACCGGCGCCGCGCCCCTCTGGCTCGCCGCGAACTTCTCGCGCCACCTCGACCAGCCCGCGGACTACGAGAACCCGCTGTACCCGCCCGAGCGGCGCGACGCGATGTACTACGCCGTGGCCGCCGGCGCGCCCGCCGTCAGCGACGTCCTCGCCCGCGCCCTGCGCGACTCCGACACCCCGCTCGCCCGCCTCGCCATCGACGCCCTCGCCCGAACCGCCGGCGCCGAGACGCTCGCGGCGTCCGAGGGCGGAGAGAACGCCCTGCAACTCGCGCTCGCGTACCCCGACCGGCGCACGCGCTTCGAGGCCGCCATGGCTCTGGCCGACGCCCAGCCCCGCGCGACCTTCCCGGGCTCGGACCGCGTGGTGCCCATTCTCGCCGGCGCCATCCGCGACGCCGCAAGCCGCTACGCGGTGGTCGTCACTCCCGATGTCGCGCGCCAGCAGGCCCTCCAGAGGAGCCTGCAGGCCCAGGGCTACACCGTGCTCGCTCCCAGCGCGACGCTCGAGGGCGCGGCGGACGTGATCGCCGAGGCTCCGGGCGTTGACCTCATCGTCTCCGACCTCACCTCCGGCGCGACGCTCTCGATGCTCGAGCACGCACGCTCGTCCGCGAAACTGGGCGCGGCGCCCGTGCTCGCGCTCCTGCCCCAGTCGGGTTACACCGAACTCTTCCCGCGGTTCCAGAGCGACCCGCTGACGCGCGTCGCCCGCGCCGGCATCAGCGACGCGGAACTCGCCGCCGCGGCCACGCGCCTCGTCGAGCGGGCCTCGGGCGCCCCGGTGACGCCCGAGCAGGCGTCGGAACTCTCGCTCCGCGCCCTGCGCGCGCTGCGCGACATCTCGCTCACCGGCAGCGACGTCTATCAGATCGGCGACGCCGCCAAACCGCTGATGTCCGCGCTCGACGTGGCCAAGGGCAAGGTCCGCCTCGACATCGCGGATGTGCTCTCGCGCATCGACTCGCCCGAGTGCCAGACGAAGCTCATGGAGGCCGCGTTCGCGTCCTCAGGCGCCGAGCGCCTCGCGCTGTTCGAACGCGTCTCCGACTCGGCGCGCCGCTTCGGCAACCGCCTGCCCGAGCGCCTCGTCACCCGCCTGATCGAGACCGCCTCGACCGCGCAGGGCGAGGAGGCGACCGGCGCCGCGGCGCTGGTGGGGGCCCTCAACCTGCCCAACAGCGCCCTCTCGCCGCTGATCCTTGGAAAATAACCCGGGCCGGGCGGTCGATTTCCGGAACGATGCGCTGAAGTTCTCCCCGTGATCGGACGAATGATGCCATGCGTCGTGGGGTGTGCGCGTGGTGCGCCGTCCCGATGGCGCGGCGCCGCACCGCCCAGTACGCGCGGTGAGCCGACTCGTCATCCAGGAGAACAGTCCATGCGCACGTCCGCCTCCAAGGGCTTCACCCTCGTCGAACTGCTGATCGTGGTCGTGATCCTCGGCATCCTTGCCGCGATCGTCGTCCCGCAGTTCTCCAACGCGTCCGACTCCGCCATCAAGGGCGCGCTGAAGAGCCAGCTCCAGACCATCACCAGCCAGACCGAACTCGCCAAGGTCCAGGGAGGCGGGACATACCCCAGCCTCGGCGGCGCCGCCTCCAACAACGGCTGGGGCGTCATGATCACCTCCGGCTATCTCAAGGCCGAGCCCTACAACTCCTACGTCGCCAAGTCCAACATCGCCGTCGGCACGTCGGCCGTGATGGCGACCCTCAAGGCGGCCGCCACCTCCGGCTGGGCCACGGACAACGCCGGCAACTTCTGGGCCGTGGGCTACAACCCCGCGCCCGTCGCCGGCTTCCCCGACGGCAAGTTCTCGCACGAGTAATCCGAACGATCTTCGCGCCGCTGGGGCGCACGACGGCACACCGACGGCGCGCTCGCCCGGAGGAGCCCCACAGCGGGCCGCACCTTCAGGCGACGCGCCGATTCCGTGCGCGGGCCCCATGATTCCGGCCGCGCAAGCCGCCGATAAGACGGATCGGCGGTGCGCCCGCGCCGCCAGGAGACACGACGATGCACACCCTTCACGCACCGACTCGAGAGCGACGCGACGCCAGGGGCTGGCTCGCCGCGCTCGCCATCGGCGCCATGCTCATCCTCGCGGACTCCACCTCCGGCGGCGCTCGCGCGCCCACCGGCGGCATCCCCAACCCCGCCGACGACCGCGTCCGCATGCTCGCCGAACTCGAGCGCCTCAACGCCACCGTCGCGTCCATCCAGTCCATGCTCGAGCGAGGCGCCGCCAAGGTCGAGGTCTCGCGCATGCCCGCCCAGCCCGCACGCTGACGCCGCGGCCCTCGCCGGTCCGAGCAGCGTCATCCTTTAGCGCAGGAGCAAACCCGCGGTGATCGCGCGGTGGAGACAATCGAAGTCGCTGCCCATCGGCATCGATCTGGGCGCCAGCGGCGCCAAGACGGTGCAGCTCCGCGTCTCGCGCGGGCAGTACTCCGTCATCGCCGCCGCGCGCGTCGCGCCGCCCAACCCCGGCTTCGAAGCGGAGGACGTCTCGCTGCTCGCGCGAGCCGCCGCCGCCAAGATCGAGGCGCTCCACTGCGTCGGCTCGCGCTGCGTCGTCTCTCTCGACAACCGGCTGCTCCGCGTCCGCTCCATCCGCATGCCCAAGATGAGCGACGAAGAGATCGGCCGATCCCTCGAACTCGAGGGCGCCGAGCGCCTCGGCCTCAAGCCGGAGGACGCCCAGGTCGGCTGGCTTCGCGCGGGAGAGGTCCGCCAGGGCGACGAGACCCGCGACGAACTCATCCTGGCCGGCGCCCCGCGCTCCGCGATCGAGAAGATCACCGACGCCTTCTTCGACGCCGGGCTCACGCCCATCGCCGTCGAGCCCGCGTTCGCCGCCTGCGCCCGGGCCCTCGGCAGGCACTACCGCCGGCAGTCCGACCAGAAGCACGTCCGCATCGTTGTTGACGTCGGCGCCAAGATGTCCGACATCATGGTGCTGCGGGGCGACTGCGTCGCGTTCTGCAAGCAACTCGACTGGGGCGGCGTGCGCCTCGACGAAACCGCTTCCCAGAAACTCCGCCTCGAACCGGAAGCAGTCGCCGAGATCCGGCGCCAGCGGCGCGCCGCGCTCCTCGGCGCCGACGCCGCCTCCGCCGCGCCGGTCGACGCCCGCGCCGAGCGCGCCATCTTCGACGCCATCCGGCCCCTGCTCGGCGAACTCGCCCACGAGGTCACCCTCTGCATGCGCTACTGGATGGTCACCTTCCGGGGCGAGCGCCCGGAGGCCGTCGTGCTCGCGGGCGGTGAGGCCGAAGAGCCACAGCTGGCCTCCGTGATTCAGGAGGCCACAGGCATCCCCACGAAGGTCGGTCGCCCGCTCGAAGGCATGGCCATGGCCGGCGCCTCATTCGCCGGCGCCGACCGTCGGGGCGCCATGTCGCAGTGGACCGTCGCCGCCGGTCTCTCTCTCCGCGGCGAACAGATGCAGGCCCGACGCCCCCAGCGCGCCGCAACGCGGGAGGCCGCGTGAGCCACCTCATCGACCTCATGCCCGCGTCCTCCCGCGCCCGCCTCCGCGGGCGCAGCGCCACGCGCCGCTGGTGGTTCGCGTACGCGGGTGTCGCCGGCGTCGCGGCGCTCGCCACCGGCGTGTTCCGACTGCGCGCGATGAGCGACGCTCGCACGCGCGACCGCCTGATCCTCGAGGTGGCGCTCGACGAGGACTTCCAGCGCGAGATCGCCGAGATCGAGGCCCGGGGCGCCTCAAGTCGGGACGCGATCGTCCGGCACGCGCGCATCGCCTGGCCGGTCGAGCTGTCGGACGTCATCGGCGTGATCGCCGAGGTCGTGCCCGAGCCCGTCACGCTCACGTCCATCGCCGTGACGCCCCGCCTCGAGCCCGAGCGCCCGGGCGACAAGTCCGGTCTCCCGCCCGCGCCGCTGGCCCTGACCGTCGAACTCGCGGGCGTCGCCCCGACCGACCTCGAGGTGGCCAGCCTCATCGCGGGCCTTGAGGAAAGCCGCCTGTTCTCGCGCGTCGCCATGGACCACGCACGCCAGACCGCCGGCGCCGGCGCCGTGGCCCGCGAGTTCGGCCTCACCTGCGAGATCGATCTCGTCTCGCGCCGGCGCAAGGGGACCGCGCCCGCCGCCCCGGAGGCCCCGAAATGATCCGTCGGCGCGCGGCCCATCTCGCGGCGGGCCTCCTCGCCGCCGGCGCGATCGGCGCCGGGCTCTTTGTCTATCCCGCGTGGCGCGCGGCGCGCGGCGTGCGACGCGACATCGCCTCCGCGCACCGGCGCATCGGACAGATCGTCGACCGACCCGCGCAGCTCGCGCGCCGCCAGGAGGCCATCGCCGCGCTCGCCCGCTTCGAGGCCGAGCACACCAAGCCCCTGCCCCCGCAGTCCGACGTCGCCGGCCTGATCCGCGGCCTCTCGGTCTACCTCGACGAACTCGCCATCCCCTCTCGCGAGGTCGCCACCGGCGCCCCCGTGCGCACGGGGGCCATCACCGTGATGCCGATGACGCTGACCATGCGCTGCGATTTCCTGAGCGCGTGCGCGGTCGTAGCCCGCATCGAATCGTTGCCCCGCCTCATCCGAGTCCGCCGCTTCCGCCTCGCGCACGACGCGGGCGACACGGGCGCGCCCGACCGCTCGGCGCCCCTGAAGGCCGAGGTCCTCCTCGAGGTGCTCTCGATGGACGCGCCGCCCCCGACCGGCGAGAAGATGGCCTCGCCGGAGAAAGGCGCGGAGCCATGAAGCAGAAACTCCGCGAGTTCTGGGCGCTGGCCAAGGCCGAGGGCAAGAAGACCGTCGTGCTCGGCGTCTTGCTCGGCGTGTGCGCCGTGCTGGGCGCCCGGGCGCTGCTCTCGGGAAAGCCCAAGCGCACGCCGGCCGCGACGGTCGCGCCGGTGGCCGGCGCGCCGAACGTGGCGGCGCCTGCCGCCCCCGGTCCGGCGCCGGTCACGCCGCTCGCCGCCGCGTCCGAGGCCGGCGCCAACGCCCTTGACCTCACCCCGCCGCGTCGGTACGCGCAGCGCCCCGTGCCATCGCGCGACCTCTTCGCGCTGAATCCCGCGTTGTTCCCGGACCCTGCCCCGTCGGACGGCGCCGGCGGCGCCGACGGTGCAAAGTCCGCAAGCGGAATAGACGACAAGTCCGGTACGGACGCGCCGCCGGAGGCGGGCGCGCTCCGGCGTCGCGCGCTCGAGGACGCCTCGCGCCTCCGCGTCCGCAGCATCATGCTCGGCGCGCAGCCCGCGGCCGTGCTCGAGTCCGCGATCGGGGACGCACGCAGGGCCGAGGTCGTCCGCGTGGGCGACCGCGTGGCCGGGTTTGTGGTGGCGGAGATCACCTCCATCGGAGTCCGCGTGGAGCGGGACGGCGCCGAGGCGCTGCTCGAGCCACCCGCCAGGCGGAGCGACAAGTGACGCGCGACGTGAGGAAGGAAAGAACGGGCATGACCGGCGATCCCATCCGAACCGTGATGAACGCGGGCGCGCGACGCGTGGCGCCATTCGCCGCCGCTATCATCGCCGGCCCCGCTTGGGCCCAGTCGCTGATCCCCGCGGGCATCCTGCCGCCCATGCCAGGCGCCTCGCCCACCACCGGCGCGCCCCAGGGCGCGGGCGGCGGCTCGAGCGTCGGTTCGTTCACCAACACCGCCGCCGCCGGCCCCATGCCGCGCGTGGTCGATCCCGGCGCGCCCGTCGCGCCGCTCACGCCCGGGCCCGCCCCGCTCTCCGACGCCGGCCTCTTCGCGCCGACGCCCGAGGGCGACGACGCCGCTCCGGCCTCCGACGCCATCGTCCGCATCGCCGACGACATGACCGTCGAGATGCACCTCGCCGACGAGAGCCTCGCCAACGTCCTGCAGCTCCTCGCCATGCAGGCCCAGCGCAACATCGTCGCCGGAAAGAATGTCAACGCCACCGTCTCCGCCAACCTCTACGGCGTGACGCTGCACGAGGCCCTCGACTCCATCCTGCACGT